>CAYWKL010000029.1:0-10898 GCA_964459095.1 uncultured Gammaproteobacteria bacterium | reverse complement strand
AAAGGAGGTGATTTTTTGATGCAGATGTATTGTGTTAAGTGCCGACAAAAAAGAGATGCAAAAGATGTACAGAATGTCACCATGAAAAATGGAAAACCAGCAGTAAAAGGTGTATGTACAGTTTGTGGCACAGGAATGTACAAAATTGGAGCACAAGCATAAATTTGCTTGATGCATCCTCGAAAGACCCCGTTTATTAAGCGGGGTTTTTCAAACTTTGCTAATTTTTTAAGCTTCAGCTCTTGGTCTAAGTTGGAGAGCTTCTGCAACATGAGAAATTTCTATGTTCTCAGACCCAGCCAAATCAGCAATAGTTCGAGAGAGCTTTAAAACTCTGTGATAAACCCTTGCTGATAAACTCATTTTAGATATAGCCATTTTTAAAAGTTCCAACGCTTCTTCTGAAACAACACAGTATTCTTTAATTAAAACATTATTCATCTCTGAATTTGTCAAAATCCCAGATTCTTTAAATCTTTGCCTTTGAATTTCTCTTGCATTCTCAACCCTTGCTCTGATAAACTCACTCCCTTCAGAGTTACTATCTGAAGTAAGTTTATCCACTTCAACCTCAGGGACATCTAGATGAATGTCAATTCTATCAAGAAGTGGTCCTGAAACTCTCTTTTTATAGCGGGCAATTTGTCCTGGCAAACAAATACAATTTTTTTTCAAAGACCCCAAAAATCCACAAGGACAAGGATTTTGAGAAGCTATTAAAATAAATTTAGAGGGAAAAGTTAAAGACCCAGTTGAGCGGGAAATACTAACTTTATAATCCTCAAGGGGTTGTCTTAAGGATTCTAAAACAGACCTTGGGAATTCAGGAAGCTCATCTAAAAATAATACTCCTCTGTGAGCTAGCGATATTTCCCCAGGTTTAATATAAGTTCCTCCTCCAATAATTCCAACATATGAGGCAGTATGGTGTGGTGATCTAAAAGGTCTTGTGGTTACGATTGGTGAATCATCAGGAAGGTTGCCAGTAATGGAATAGATTTGTGTAACTTCTAAAATCTCCTCCATTGTCATAGAAGGTAAGATTGAAGCAAAACTTCTTGCCATTAAAGTTTTTCCTGCACCAGGTGGCCCTTTTAATAAAACGTTGTGTCCTCCGCCAGCAGCTATCTCCAAAGCCCTTTTTGCTTGTTCTTGGCCTTTAATGTTTGAAAAATTATACTCAACAAAATTTAGATCATTTATATCTATTTGTGTTTTTTCCACTGGAGAAAGTGTAAGTTCACCTGTTAAAAATTTATAAACTTCAAGCAAATTTTGAAAGCCAAAAACCTCTACTCCTTCAATTAAAGCAGCCTCTTTAGCATTTTCCTTTGGTACAAAAATTCTTTTTAAACCGAATTTTTTGGCTAAAATTGTTAAAGGTAAAACTCCGTGCGTTTTTCTTAAACCTCCATCTAAAGATAGCTCCCCTAAAACTAAAGTGTCCTTTAAATCTGCTTGAAGTTGACCAGACCCAATCAAAATCCCCAAACCTATCGCTAAATCATAAACTGGTCCTTCTTTTGGCAAATCTGCTGGAGCTAAATTTACAGTGATCCGCTTTGCAGGAAAGTCCGCTCCTGAGTTTTTAATAGCAGCTCTTACTCGCTCCCTTGCTTCTTCAACAGCGCGATCTGCCAAACCAACAAGAGTAAATGTAGGAAGACCAAGTGCAGCAATATCTACCTCAACTGTAACAGGTAAAGCCTGTACACCTAAATTTGCTCCGGACAATACCTTTGCAAGCATTAAATACTGTATAACATAAAAAAACTTAAGAAACTATCTTTCCCTACTTTCAGACTGGAACTTGATGGGTTCTACCATCCCTTTGTGGGTGGTTTTTTATGCTTATACTTCTACCAAACTTTCATCTTTTAATGGCCTTTAATAGCCTCTTTAAAACGACATAAAACCACCTTCCATTTGAACTAACTTCACTCCTCTCCTTTAAATCAATTTTATTTAGTTAAATAAAATCTTGACTTTCGGTAAAAATTTGGGTTAATCTAAACATATGGTAGATGAAATTACTAAAAAAAGCCCATTTAGAATCTACGAATCCTAAAATAGAAAAAAGAGATATATTGAGCGAAATGTTTGAAGATTTTGGGATTAAAGTAGTAGATGTTACAAATCAAAACTCAAGACCTAGGAAGAAAAAGAAATTGAAATAAATATGAAAAAGATAATTACCAAAGGCATACAAATCTATATATTAAAAAAAGACCAAGGAGATTTTATCTCTCTTACTGATATAGCCAAGCTAAAAAATAAAGAAGCACCTGCAGATGTTGTAAAAAATTGGATGAGAACCTTTAGTACCATCGAATTTCTTGGTTTATGGGAGAAGATAAACAATCTAAATTTTAAACTGGTCGAATTCGACCAGTTTAAAAATGAAGCTGGAAGTAATTCATTTGTACTGTCTCCTCAAAAATGGGTAGAAACTACTGATGCAATTGGTATAATTTCTAAATCAGGTAGGTATGGCGGAGGTACTTTCGCACACAAAGATATTGCTTTTGAATTTGCTTCCTGGATAAGTGCAGAATTCAAACTCTTTCTTATCAAGGAATTCCAGAGACTCAAAGAGGAAGAAAATCAGCGTTTGGCTTTGGGTTGGGATATAAAACGTACATTGGCAAAAATCAACTATAAAATCCATACTGATGCGATCAAAGCACATTTGATTCCTCTCCAGCTTAATAAACAAGCAGCTAACATTGTCTATGCTACAGAAGCTGACGTACTTAATATGGCCTTGTTTGGTAAAACTGCAAAAGAATGGAGAGATAAAAATTCCGATAACGAGGGCAACATCCGTGATTATGCAGACGTAACTCAATTAGTAGTACTGGCAAATTTGGAAGGAATAAACGCTGAACTCATTCGGCGCGGGTTACCTCAAAACGAGCGTTTACTACTACTAAATGAGATTGCTATTTTACAAATGCGATCGCTTATTGGAAACGCATCAATGAAAAAATTGAAATAATAAGAAACTATCTTTCCCATTCTTTAATATCAGGTGAAAAATCTATCTGATATTCCGGAATTCCAAGTGAGATTCCATATGCAGTTGCAGCTTTATATTCCTCGGGATTGTCTCTATTTATTTTGAAAACTTTATTAGGAAAGATAATGTAGTGGAAGTTATTATCACCAAAGTCTGCATACCAATTTCCATGCTCTGTATCTATAGATTTGCTTATTTTACTGGCAATTTCCGCCACTTTATCACGATCTATCTCTACTGTATGTAACGTCCATTGTTTAAGCCAAGGAGTTTTGTGTTTAGACGTAACTTCTTCTACCTGAGTCTTTAAAATTTTTACATCTTTTAAAACTGATTTATCTTTTAAACTTTCTTCAATTATTACACCTTTAAAATTCATATTAATTTTTCTTGGGCCATGGGTAATTTATAATATCTACTAAATTTAACCTTTCTAAAACTTTCCCTTTTTCATCAAGTAAAATTATTTCCATATCTTGATTTGAATAAAGATAACTTTCCCATAGTAATTGCTTGCACATATGACAAGGATAAATTGAATCTCCAGGTTTAGTCGGCTTATTACCTGTAATAGAAATAGCAGCAATTGCATATTCACCATGAGATGCTGCATGAGCCAATGCTGCTTGCTCTGCATGAAGTGTAAGAGAGTACGTGTCAGAAAAATACTGACCTGATGAATAGATATTTCCTTTTTTAGTAAGTACTGCTGCCCCTACTCTAAAATCATTTGGTTTATTAGTTCCTGTAAAAGCATTTTTTACTCCTTCTAAAGTAGCTTTAATTAATTTTTTTTCAACCTTCTTACTAATTCCCATTAAATATTAAATTCTTTAATTAGTTTTTTCTCTGTTTCTTCTTTGATGTAGGCTTTAATATCAATATATTGCTCAATTCCTGAATGTGCTAATTTTTTCTTTAAAAGCTCATCAACCTGGAAAATTCCTGATGAGTTATTCATTAAAATATTTACCTGTATTGGTTTTTTCTTTCCTTCTAAAATTTCTACATTATCTATAGCATAAGCAGAAATGGAGTGAATATTTACTTTTCCTGCCTCAAATGGAATTCTTGATCTTCCTTTGCTCATATCCAGCGCATCTGCAATTCTAACTATACCTGCCTCAACAGTTATTGGTTTTCCATCTCTTCGATGGCTTAATATTGCGTGAAGAATTTCTGACTTAAGAATTACACGCTCCTGCGTTGGTAAAAATGCAAGTAAATCTTTAAGCAGATCATGCGCTAAAAAAAGACCTATTTCTTCATGACCTTCTCTATTTATAGATATACCAACATCGTGTAATACACAGGCCAAAAAAATCACAATTTCGGAATATTTAAAAGGCATTCCATAATTTATGGTCAAAGACATATCTATTTTATTTTTCTTTAATATTCTGGCAACTCTAAGCCCGATATTGGCAACTATTTGAAAATGAATAGGTCCGTGGTCATTAAAACCTAACCTGTCGATAGCATTGACATTATTTATTTTCCACAAAGTTTTAAGTTCCTCATTAGAGTTAACTAATTGTAAAACTTTCTCCAAAAGGTCATTTTTCTCAAGAGGAATACTAATGGGATGGGAAGTTTTTTGATCTTTCATTAAACAGCCAGATTATAATTTTCTATAAAACAAATTACAATTAGACTAACCTAAATTATTTTTCTTTTTTCCCAAAACTTCATTAAACTCTTCATTTTTAGCTAATGTCTGTAAAATCTCAACTGGTTTTTTAACAGGATAAAGTACAAGATCAGGGAATTCTTTTTTTAGCTGCTCAGTTAAAGGTTTGTTTGCTCTGGCCATTTGGTCCAACACTGATTGCTCAATATAGTTTGTATCAATTCGCTTTAGCATTGTTTCAAGTTCTGGATCCACGCCTTTAATTCCCATTTCTTTTCGGATCTCTGCTAAGACTTCCAATATTTTTGTAATTTCCTCTTCAGCAATTAAATTAACTCTTAAGTGAAACTCATCTCTGATTGTTCCTATATATGCAGACCTGTTTTGAGAAACTAAAATAAAAATTGCCAAAAAAATAGCTTCTAAGGAAACAACCATTGTAAGAAGCCCAAAAGGGAAAGGATCAAAAGGCACTATCTCAGGAACCCATCCTAAATTTATTACTATCCAAACTTTAAAAAATACTGTATTTAAAACTAGAAACCCTGTTGAGCCAAAAATAGAAGTTAGATCATCAGAAACTTGAGTTAGAAAAGATCTTGAACGCAGGGATTTTGCTTCAAATGATTTAAAAAATTGACGTCTCCGCTCAGAATGAGTTTGGATCATATATTTAGTGTATCAAATAAATAAAATCTTGGACAGCCTAAACTGGAAATTTAAGCCTAGAACATATATAATAATGTAGCTTAGGAAGATGGGCAGTAGGTATTGAGCTCTCTTTCGGGGGAGTTGGAGGGGCATCCCCTCCATAATATCAGGAAAGTCCAGACAGCAAGAGCAGGGTGTCCGACGTAAGTCGGAAGTCGTAAGACCTAGTATAGAGCAACAGTGACGAATCGGGTGGCGCCGAGTGAAACGATCAAGCTACAGGATCTTTGATATATATATCGAAGGGCAATCCTCCCTGCTGCAATCCTAGAATGGTTCGAGCTGCTCGCTCAAAGAATCAAATAAGGAGCATAGATAAATTCTGCCTAAAACAGAATCTGGCTTTAGAAGTTACCGCGCAAGCACAACTTCGCAAGACAGTTCTGGAAACAGAATCTGGCTTACAAGCTTCCTAAGCATTTCTTATTTTAATACTGTTTTTGAATCTACCTTTATTACTTCAGAAATAATAATTTGACAAACTACTGTTATTGGAACTGCTAAAAGCGCTCCAGCAATTCCTAATAATCTTCCTCCAATAGTTATAGCTAAAATAACAACCAGTGGGTTTAAACCTACTGCTCTTTTCATAACTTGAGGAACAATTATGTGATTTTCCAGCTGCTGGATAAGGATATATCCTAACCCCACAAGTAGTGCAACAAAAGGTGTTTGAAAGGTTACCAGCGCAATTAAAATTGCAGGAATTGCAGAAATAGCTGGTCCTATCACAGGAACTATTTCTAAAATCCCAGCAATAATTGCCAGAGGAAGTGCATAAGGAACCTGGAGTGCAAAAAGTAGGGCATAAGAGAAAATTCCAATCACTAAACTTAAAACAAGCTGCCCTCTAAGCCATGCACCTAACATATCCTCAATTCTTTCAATCAGTTTTTTTGCCTTTTCCTGCTCATTTATAAAAAATTGTGCAATTAAATTTTCAAACCTATCTTTATCTAAAAGTAAATAAAAAGTTAAAACACCAATGGAGACAATAGTGATTATATTTGTAAAAATTGCTAAAGCAAAATTTGCAGCATTTTGTGAGATATCCCCTAGCCTATCTTCCAAAATATTGCGATTAACAGTCCCTGGCGGCATAACATGCTGGATAGTGTCTGGAATTGTTACTACCAAACTTGCTGTTTGCTCAATTAATGGATTGATAATTACAAAAACAAGTAAACTTATCAGTCCAATTATCAAAAGATAAATTAAAGCAATTGCTACTCCTTTTGGAAATTTCCAGGAAACTAATTTTTCAATAAAAGGGGAGAGTGCGCTCATAAAAATGATTGCAACAAACATGATTAGTATTACATCTTTAATCTGGTATAAAATCCAAAGCCCTAGTAAAAAAGCTGTGATGAAAAATATAGTTTTGTGTGATATATCAATCTTTCTTAACATTTTCAAGGCTAATCATACCAGACAGATACTAATCTTTCCACTTCTTTTAAATAAGTTTTATTTGTTATATCAAACCAGCTTACTCCTTTTTCCTTTTTAAACCATGTAATCTGGCGTTTGGCATACTGACCATTTTTAAGAGTAATTTGTTCTCTGAGTGTTTTTTTATCAATTTCACCTTCTAGATATTGCGCTAAGATCTTATAATCTAACCCTAATTCCTTCATTCTTCTAAGACTGAGTCCATTTTTTTGAAGATTTTTTGCTTCTTTGATTAAACCTTGTTTAAATCTTAAATCCACTCTTTTTCTAATTTTTTCTCTCAATATATTTAATGGGGCACTAAGGCCAATTTTTAATAAATCAAAATCTAGCAGAATAGGAATTGTAGTTTGTTCTTGTGTTCTTATGTATCCATACATGGGTGCTAATTCAATAACTCTTATTAATCTTCTTTTATTTTGTCTATCTGAGTTATTCATTGAACTCCATTTTTTTGGTGCAACTTTCCTTAACCTATGTTGAAGCTCATCAAGTGTTAAATTTTCCATCTTTTTCCTTAAGTTTTTATTCTTTGGGATGAATAAACTGTCAATACCTTCTGTGAGTGCCCTTATATAAAACCCAGTTCCTCCAACAATAATTGGAAGTTTTTTTGACTGCTCAACTTTTTCTAAAGCTGAAGCTACATTATCTACAAAATTCTTAACAGAATACTGTTTTTTAGGATCAGCAACATCCAAACAATAAACCTTAATTCCATCTATTTCCCATAATCCATTTCTTTTTGTAATTTGTAATTTGGATTTTGAAATTGAAGGTATTTTCCCAGTTCCAACATCCAAACCTTTATAAACTTGTCTAGAATCTGAAGATATAATTTCCCCATTAAATTTTTTTGCTAGAAAAAGCCCCAAATCAGTTTTCCCTGTTGAGGTTGGTCCTAAAATAATTATTGCTTTATTCACACTTGGATTTTACTTAAATGCCAATCAATCGTAAACTACACTATATAATTTGCTTATGAATTTAAAAAAGATACTTACAAATATTGTCTTTGTGGCAACCCTTTGTTTAATTATCAGGATTTTATTATCCGCTCTACCTGCTTTTGAATATGACCAAAATGCTTTTAGATTTTGGAGTCAAAGATTATTTGAGTTGGGACCAGTTAGTTTTTATACTAAAAACATTTTTACAAATAATCCTTTAGGGATTTTATATCATTTTTGGCTTGTTGGAATAATAAATAATCTATTTTTCTTTGGAGAACTTCCTAAGATTGTTCTGGATATTTTATTAAAACTCCCGGCAAATATAGCAGACATTCTTACAGGTCTTTTAATTTATTTAGTTCTAATAAAAAATAAGATAAAAAAATCTTGGGCAATTACTGCTTTTTTAATTTATATATTAAATCCTGTGATTTTTTTTGATTCAGCAATCTGGGGGCAATACGACGCTATCTTATCATTTTTTATTATATTTTCACTTTACTTTATTGTTCTAAAAAAGCGGCCTATTATCTCATCATTTTTGTTTGCTATAGCCTGGGTATTTAAACCTCAAGCAATTGCATATCTGCCAGTTTTTGCTCTCTTGCAGATTAGTTTCTTTCGACCCAAACAAATATTTTTTTCAATTTTAGTATTTTTAACAACTATTTTAATATTTTACATCCCATTTTTTCCCAAAAATCCATTAATTGGAATTTATAACGTAAACTTTGGTTCAACTCAGCTTTTTAATTGTACTACTTGTAATGCATATAATTTCTGGGGAATTTTTGGAAATTGGAGAAATGATTTAAATACTTTTTTGGGACTACCATTTTTAATATGGGGTTTAATATTATTAACTTTAAGTTATTTATTAATTTTTTTCTCAAAACCATTTCTTAGAAAATTAGAGATTCAATATATTTACCTAACTTCTGCACTCTCCATTTTAGCTTTTTTTGTTTTTTTAACAAGAATGCACGAGCGCTATCTTTTTTCGTTTTTTGCTTTATTTTTAATTGCGGTATTTCTGTTAAAATCAAAACCACTTTTTATTTTTTATATTATTTTTTCAATTTTGAGCTTTTTCAATCTTTATTTTCCTTATATTTATTACAACCATTTTTCTAACTTACCTTTTTCAGGATATTTTATAGAGACTACAAGAGTTTTCTCCGTCTTGATGTTTTTGGCATTTATAACACTTTTAATTTATTATTTAAAACTAACGCGCAATAGGTTTTTTCCAATCAACTTATCATTTTTTAAAAAATTGGATTCCAAAAAGATTTTAATTCTTATATTAATCTTTGCTTTTTTTTCAAGAATGCTTTTCATTTGGTATCCAAAGACTTATGTTTTTGATGAAGTTTATCACGCATTTACTTCAAAGCAGTATCTTAAAGGTTCTAAAGAGGCTTGGGAGTGGTGGACTAAACCTCCACCTAAAGTAGCTTTTGAGTGGACTCATCCTCCTTTAGCAAAGGAAATAATGACTGCTTCTATGTTTATTCTTAGAACAACTGATTCGTGGGCATATCGTTTGCCTGGAGCTTTGTTGGGTGTTGTTAGTATTTACTTAGTTTTCTTGATTGCACAAAAACTTTTTAACAGAAGCTCTGTTTCACTCACTTGTGCATTTATTTTTTCAATAGATGGTCTAAATTTTGTAGCGTCTAGAACAGGTATGAATGATATTTACTTTATAACCTTTATGCTTGCCGCCCTAGTTTTATTTTTGAATAAGAAATTATTTCTTTCATCAATATTTGTTGGACTTGCGCTAGCAAGCAAATGGACTGGATTTTATCTAATAGGATTTATGTTATTACTCTCAATAATTAAAAAAGAATACTTAAAATCTTTGTATTTTATAACCATTCCTCCAATAATTTATTTGATTACATACATTCCGTTTTTTCTTTTAGGACACGATATAAATACTTTCATTGAGTTGCAAAGACAAATGTGGTGGTATCATACAAATTTAAAAGCACACCATGATTATCAATCTTTTTGGTGGAGCTGGCCTTTAAATCTTTATCCTGTATGGTACTTTGTGGAATACCAAAAAGACAAAATATCAAACATTTTCGCATCTGGTAATCCAGCTGTTTTTTGGCTTGGTACGCTTGCAATAATTTTAACTATTAAAGATGCACTTTACTCACTTTTTAAAAAAAATTTTTCTTCATTTGTTAAATTATCAATAATACTATTGGGGTTTTTTATTTTTTGGATTCCTTGGGCTTTTTCTCCCAGAATAATGTTTTTATATCATTTTGCCCCTTCAGTCCCTTTTTTATCTATAGCTTTAGGGTACCAACTGGTAAAATTTTGGGATAAGAAAGAATATAAATATTCAGTAATAATTATTTTATTTTACCTCTTCTTAGGATTTTTACTTGTTTATCCATTTTTAGTGGGGATTCCTTTACCAAAAGATTGGGTTTTATTATTCTTTAGAACCAATTTGACCAAAAATCCATTTGGACCCTGAGACTTTTTTAGGAGTATTCAAAAATCCTCTAATTTTGGGGTTACTTTCTAATATCCTAGATACTCTCATAACTGTATCTGTCCCTACTTTAGCTTTCTGGGCAACAACTCTTATTGATAAACCTTCTTCTAAAAGTTCAATAATATAAAACCTATTTTTAAGCATTCTAACTTCAGAAGGGGTAAGCAAGCTACTGATCATTTCTTGCGGGATTTCGATTGAGTTTGCACTTCTAGGCTTACTCATGTATGGATACATAATAAAATAGTTCATGATTCATAGTCAATTGTTAGTAGAAAACTCAAGCAGGACTGAAGAATTATCTAATTAGTCTTTTGATTGTTTTTCCTGCAGTAAAACCAGGGAGTTTTCTGCCAGGGATCTGAATTGTTTCGCCAGTTTGAGGGTTTCTACCGCGCCTTGCAGCACGAGAGCGAATTAGAAAAGTCCCAAAACCAGTAATAATTGTTTTTTCTCCTCTTTGAAGATTATCTCTGATAAGATCAAAAACAGAGTTTACTGCATCTTGCGAGGCTCTTTTTGTTAAGTGGGCTTTCTTAGCAACCTTTTCAATGAGCTGATTTTTTGTCATGGGTAAGAAGATAACAGAAGTTTTTAAGTTTGTAAAGA
>CAYWKL010000028.1:0-10939 GCA_964459095.1 uncultured Gammaproteobacteria bacterium | reverse complement strand
AATAAAAGGATTTTGCTGCCCAATTGAGTAATAAAAAGCATAAAAAAAACTTCTAACTGGTCTATAAACGCCTGAAACTCTATCAGGCAATTCCCCTTGAATTAATAAAGGAATATTTGATAAATTCCTGATTTCAGGCCATCCCTTTATAAAAAACTTATCATCTACAACCAACTGATTTTGAAAAATATTTATGTAGGCAAAAAAAGTTAGTAGAAATACTATGATTAATTGAATCTTAGGTTCTTTAAAAAGCTTAATCATCCTAATGACTAAATTGATAATTATTCCATAAATCTATACTTAAAGGGACGAATTTTTTAAGTTTAGTGTCGTAAGCTTTTATTTGATGGCAGTACAACCTATTCCAAAGGCATGACCCAGCAATAGCTGCATATATCTCGCTGTATCTACACTCTATGAATTGCTTTTTTTGATCTACACAGGCAAGAGTCAACTCATCTTGTTGAACTCTTTCTAGAAATAAATTAAGTGATTTTTGGGGAGTTTCTGCCTGTGCAAACCACTGGGTATCTCTATATAGGCTTGGTTTACTGATGTATGAAAGATTAATAGTATAGACTACTAAGTGATGCATTGATACTGTTATTAACATTCCCATCAATATATACTTAATAGTATTTTTTTCCTGTTTTAAAACAAAAACCCAGGCAAAAATAAACAAACCATAAATTGAAGCTAAAATAGGAGTAAATCTACGTATCCCAGGCGCACTGTCTAGCGAAAATCCTCCAAAAATCAAATTTAGTATTAAAGTAATCAGAATAAGTGATACAAAAAACCTGTTTTGATTTTTAACAACCATCAAAAAACTTACAAAGAGTATGAATAATACAGATATTATTGGAATCCAGCCTGAAAAATCCACCTGGCTTACCTCAAAGTTGTAACCAAATGAATTTTGAAAAAGATTTACCAAAAGATACTCCAAATTCCTAAGAAAAAGAGAAAAATCTAACTCAATTCTACCTGCTCCTCTAAAAAGACCACTTTGAGTATTAGGATCATTAATTAACCATTCCCTATTTTTTATATAGAGAAATGTTAATAAAAGAGGAAGCAGAAAACCAAATAAAGTTATTATAGAATTTTTGAAAACCAGGCTTATGTTTTTTTGATTTTTTAAAAGAGAAAAAAAATAAAAAATGCCTAAAGGAACTAAGTAAAAAATAAATGTTGGATATGATAGCCAGGCAATCATTGCGGTTAAACCAAACAAAAGCTGCATTACCACACTTTGCCCTTTGCGCTTAAAATTTATACTTAAAAGCAAAAATAAACAAATTGGTAAATACTGCAAATCCATACCGTATGTAGTTTGCAAAATATTGAAATATAAAACTGTTGGGGATAAACCTATGGTTAAAAGAACAATTATGGCTAAATTTAAACTCAAATACCTCTTTAGAATTGCTGCTAAGCAGAAGAGTGAGATTAAACTTAAAAGTAATCTCAAAAACTTGGCTGTGTGCAAAGAAAATCCCAGAATATTGTAGATAGTAGCCTGGATTCCATACCAGGCAACACTTCCAGAAATACCGTCATAAAGATAACCCTGAGAGATCCAGTAGGGGTTTCTAACAGATTCTGCCAGTTCCTCATAGCGTATTTGATTCATCGAGTTAAAGGTATAAAGAGCTTGTAAAGCAATTAAGATCAAGGGAACAAACCAGTATATTCTTTCTATTCGCAATTTGATCTTTTTAATTTTTGAAGCCATTTTTATTTATCTATACCCAAAATAAAGATTATTCCATAAATCTATATGGAGGGGGATGAACTTTTTCTGTTTAAAGTCATAACCATTAATACTATGGCAGGTAATTTTGTTCCATAAACAAAATCCAGCCACAGCTGAATAAACTCCATCATAGCGGCACTTAACAGGTCTTTCTAACTTATCAACACAAACTAAATTTAAATCTTCCTTTTGAACTCGATCGACTAACTCTTTTAGGGCTTTGGGAGGAGATCCTACACGATTTAGAGCAATCGCATCAGGATAATAAGCATAATGGCTAGGTTGCTTTAGATAGGCTAAATTTCCTGGATAAATTAATAAATGATGAAGCGGAATTAATAAAAATATAAAAGTTACAATCCAACCAAATTTCCCTTTCCAGAAATTTTTTTTATTTGAAATAAAGTACCAACTTATTACATAAAGTGCATATATGGCGGCTAAAGCTGGAATATATCTTCTAAGTCCTGGGGTTAGGACATCTGAAAAATTAATTAAGATAATGTTGAGTATCAAAACTCCCAGGCTTAAAAAAATTGGCAAGCTAAGCTTCCGGCTAAGTTTTTCCTGCTTTTTTAGATTAAGTAATATTTTAATTATGATCCCTAAAACTACCACCAAGCTTACCATTGGAAATAAATGAGAAAAATCTGGATATAAAATCTCATAATAATAGCCATAACCCACCTCAAAAAGGTTAGTTTTTAGAAAATCAAGATTAGTTAAGAAAAGATTGAAATCAAATTTTAATGCTCCCCCACCTCGGAATAGTCCTCTATTAACATTTGGGTCATTAAGCAAAAATTGTTTGTTTTTTATGTAAAGGATGGTCAGAACCAGTGGAGTTAAAAAAGCCAGAGTGGATAATAATATATTCTTAATTAATTTTGTACCCAATACTTTTTTTTTTTTTTTTACTCTTATATAAAGAATGATTATTACAGGTAAAAAGAATAGAAATGAAGGATATATTAAGGCTCCCAACATAGCAAATATCCAGGTCAGGATCTGAAAAACGACAGCTTGTTTATACTTTCTAAAATCTATTTTATAAAGAAAATAAAGACAAAATAAAAAAAAGTATAAATCCAAAGCATAAGTATTTTCCAAAATATTAAAGTAAAGTAAAGTTGGAGAGAGTCCAATTGCAAGAAGAGGCAAAATTGCTCTTTTTATACCTAAGTATCTTTTAAGCAGTGTTGCAAGAGTAACTATTCCTAAAAAAAAGATCAAGAGTTTTACATATTTAGCTAAAAACAAGTGAAAACCAAAAATCCCATAAAAAAGGTTTAGCAGTGTATACCAAGTCATACTTCCAGATAAACCATCATACATAAATCCATAGTAAAACCAAAAAGGAGCACGGATTGATTCTGCTAGTTCTTCGTACCTGATCTGATTTAAAGAGTGTTGTGTATAGATAAGCTGTAAAATGATAATAAAAATTGTTATACAAAAAAAGAAAAATTTATTTAACATTAATATTCCCCATAAAAAAATTAAATAACTTATTTTGAGCAAAGTCTATCGGAGAAACTAATATTTTAATTTCTTTTTTATTCTTAATAAGAAAAAATTCCAGTTTTCCAGAAGACCAAAATTTCACATAGGAGATTTCAAAATTTGGTATTTGTGCTAATCCCTGACTTATAACCTCACCATAGGTAGTTTCCTGGGCATCTACACTTACTTGAACAGGAGTTGTGCTAATTTCAATACCAAAACTCCCCTCCTTATCACTAAGCTCGATTATTCCACTGCTATCTTCAGTCAGATTCCAGAAAGCAGGATAGAAAAAAGTAAACCCACCCAAATCATATTTTTGAAAATGCTCTCTGGTTTTTACTCCTAACTTATTTAATTCAAGGCTAGCTGCAAAAAAGTCTGGATTTAGCTTTTGAGCCTGTTTAAAATTTAAAATCGCTTCCTTTTTTTGATCTAGATTAAGATAAATTTGCCCTAGCTTAAAATAAATCTCAGGAATATCTGGTTCAATTTTTAAAGCTTTTTGGTAATGACTTATAGCCAAGTTAGGTTGATTTTTCTCAACATAATAATTGCCTGTAATAAAATTGGCTTGAACATCACTAGGAAATTGCAGAGCCATATTTTTCCAAAGAGTAAAATCATCTTTAAAATCCTGGTTTCGAATATAAGTTCTCCATCCATAAAAAAGAGCTAGTAAAGTTAAAAGCAGCAAGGTAATTGTTACCCTAAACCTATCCTTTGTCATTCCCGCCCCGTATCGGGGTACGGGGTAAACTCCAGCGGGAATCCATTCTCTAATTAGATTCCAGATCAAGTCTGGAATGACAACAATGAACCAAGCTAATATTAATATATATCCAAATGATGCCAAATAAAGATATCTTTCCTGCATTATTGGCCCTTGAGGAATAATATATAAAACTGGTAGTAAAGTAATAAAAAACCAGCCAATTGAAAAAGTGATAATCTTTTTCTTATGTTGATATGCCCAAAATGCCAGAATTAACAAAAAAGCAATGATAAATATACTTAAGAGTACGTCTTGAGTGATTATTGACTGAGAAAGGATTAAAGAGTCATTTAAATTGGTATCTGTATGAGCTTTAATCCCTGGCGGGATTGTTTGATTAATCATTAATTCTTGGGGCCAAACCATAAGATAAATATATCTAACAATAACCTTTGTCATGGTTAGCATTGTTAAATAAAAACTCCCTCCTAAGTATTCTTCTCCTCTACCATAAATTCCTAATATTCCCATTCTAATTAGAAGATAAAAACCAGCAATTGCCAAATAAGAGCCATAGAGCAAAGCTTTTGAATTAATCAAGCTTCCATGATTTCTCCTATTAAATAACAAGTCATAAAAAATAATAATAAACGGTAGAGTTAAACAAATTTCATTGGAAAATATAGCTAGAAAGGCAAAAATCACTGACAAAATATAATTCTTCCCACCCCTTAAAAAAAAGTAAAAACTCGCTAAAAAAAACACAAATCCAATGCTGTCCATGCTGGCAGTAATAAAAGTGATCGCTTCAGTGTGTATTGGATGTAATCCAAAAAGCACAGCCACTATAAATGGCAAATATTTAATGTTAGGTGCTATTTTCCTGGTTATAAAAAAAACTAAAATAGTAGCTAAAAGGTGAGTTATTAGAGAAATAAGGTGGTAACCATAAATATTTAGATCAAAAAATTTATAAGCTACCATATAAGAAATGGCTCTTATCGGTCTATAGCCTATCAAGCCTGGAGGTACTGAGTCATGCAAAAATGCCTTGGGGATATTCTCAAATGATTTAGGAATATTCCAATTTCCTATGAATAGTGTGTCATCTAGAATAAAATTATTTTGAAATATATTAGAATACGCTATAAAGGTTAAAAGGATAATAATAAAAAGTTGTATCTGGGTTAATTTCAAAAGATTGAACTTGAGATTCATATAATTTTGTACTCTAGAATTCTTGAACCACTAGTTTTATTTAAGATAAAAAAACCATTGTTCTGATAAAACTTAAGGGCATTTCTATTTTTTTCCAATGTATCAACATAAATTTTTTTAGTCTTTTGTTTTTTAACTTGTTTTAGGGTTGCACTAAGCAACTTCATTCCTATTCCTTGTCTTCTTAAGTTTTTCTCTACAAATAGACCCAAGATATAAAAATAAGGCTTTTTACAATTTTTGTTTACCCAATAATCTAGTCTAAACCTATTAATTAAATCTACAATATTTATCTTTTTAGAAAAAAGTGCCCTGATAATAGTTATATAAACGCTTAAAGGTAAGCTACTTTTAAGTAATTTATTAGTTCTGCCTAAATCTCTAGTCCCTGTAATACATCCGCAAATTTTATTATTTTCTAAAGCCAAAAGACCAAAATGCAGATTAGGATTTGAAATTAAATTTCTATACAGCTTTTCTAAGTAAACATAACCTATTGCTGAACCTGCGGAAGTTAGATTTTTTTTATGGAATTTTATCACTATTTCAATGTCAGAAAACTGCAGGCTTCTAATAGTCATGGAATTTGATGTATAGTGTGTTTTTCTATTAAGAGCCGAAAAGTCAAAAATATATACTTTATGCCGCGTTTTGAGTATTGCCAAAGATTTTGACCTGTTTTAGATTCACCTGCTCTCCTTGGGAATTGTAAATAAGGTACTTCAGCAATCTTAAAATTATTGGCTTTGGCATTAAAAATTAAATCTATAAAGTATTCCCCATAATCTCCTCTTAAATTAATTTTTTTGAAAACCTGTTTTCTTATTGCAATAAAACCGCTGGTGTAATCTTTAAAATTCTCCCTTAAGCAAAATTGGATAAAATAGTTCATAAACCTGCTTACGACTATGGCCAACCAGGAATCTTTACTCTCATCTTCAGGAATTATAAATCCCCCGCTCTTTACAAATCTAGAACCAACAGCTATATCAAACTGCTCATGAATCTTACTTAGTAGATCATTTAAAATTTTAGGAGGCATTGAAAAGTCAGCATCCATCCAAGCTATTACATCACCTTTTGAGGCTTTAATTCCATCTTTAATGCTGTTTGTTAAACCCTTATTCTTAGTTCGTGTTATTAGTTTTACATTAGTCTTATGATATCTTTTGATATATTGTTTAACCACATTTGATGTACCATCAGGAGAATTATCATCAACAATTATAATTTCTTTCTTAATTTTAACCTCCCTTTCAAGTTCTTTGATCAAATCAACTATATTTTCTTTTTCATTATAGGTAGGAAGAATTATGGATACCAATTTGATGTTAGTAGAGTTCATTTAAGGCTTTAACGAGAGAATTAGCCACTGTTTGAATCTGATCTTTAGTAATGGCAAGACCACTGGGAATGTAAAAACCTCTTTTAGACAAGTCTTCACTCACGGGATATTTTTCCCCCAAAAAAAGACCAAGTTTTAAAAGTGCAGGCTGTTTATGCATTGGAATAAAAAACTCCCTAGTTTCTATTCCTTTTTTCTTTAGAGATCCCAATAAGTTTTGAGTTTTGACATTTGAGTTTTGAATTTTTAAGGTAAACATCCAATAAACATTTTTTACATTCCTAGAGGTATATGGAAGTTGTACATTTGGTATATTACGAAGCCTTTTGTGATATTCATTCGCTATCCAAAATTTTTTATTTATAAACTCATCAACCTCCTCAAGCTGTGCTAAGCCAAGGGCTGCCTGCATATTTGTTAATCTATAGGAAAATCCTATTTGACTGTGCAAAAATCTTTTTCCTTTTATGTGTGCAAGATCACGCAGCGATTTTAGCTTTTCATAGATTTTTTTATTATCTGTAACAACCATCCCTCCCTCTCCAGTGGTTATAATCTTATTCCCATAAAAGCTAAAACACCCAATGTCTCCAATACTTCCAACCTTCTTCCACTCTCCAGCTTCTTTTTTGCTTTCACTCTCTACCCTATACCCTCTACCCTCTACCCTAACTTCTGCTCCATGAGCTTCTGCAGCGTCCTCAATCACCCAAAGGTTATATTTTTGAGCCAAGTCCAGAATAAGTCCCATATCTGCAGGATGTCCATACAGATGAACTACTATAATTGCTTTTGTTTTCTTGGAAATTTTTTCCTCAATCTTGCCAGGATCAATATTGCCAGTATTTAGGTCAACATCAACTAAAACCGGGGTTGCACCAGTGTAAACTACTGCCAGGGCAGTTGAGATAATTGTTAAATCAGGAATTATTACCTCATCCCCTTTTTTTATGCCTAGCGAAGCTACTGCTAAATGAAGTGCACTAGTCCCACTTGAGCAAGAAGCAGCATATTTAATTCCAATGAATTTAGCAAACTCATTTTCAAATTTTTCTACATATTTTCCGCTGGAAGATATCCACCCTGAATCTAGGCAATCTAGAACATATTTTTTGGCATTTTTGGAGATTACGGGTTCATTTACTGGTATCATTTTTTAAGATAAATTTTAGCGTGCTCTGTGCCTGGAAAAGGGCCCTGCTTAACCTGGAAAATTTTTGCATCTGATATGATTTCGACTCCGTGCCCCACATCTAAAATCAAAACAGCCTCATCTCTACTGAGGATACTTTTCTTTATTAACTTACCTTGCCTTGTATAGAAGCTAACTTTTATTTTTCCTTTTTGAACATAAAGAAGTTCCTGAATATGATCGATTCTTAATGGTTTCTCAATTTTATGAATATGAGGATCAAGGTTAATTCCTTTTTTTCGGTTATGAAACCCAACCTGAAAAGGATTTTGCGGATCAGTAAAAAATTTTACTCCTTCAATATTTATAGAAGCTCGAAAGATTGAGGCAACTAATTTTTTATTATGGTATATTTTTTCTAAACCTTTCATAAAACTATCTTTCTTTGCATAATACATACTACATAATACTTGATACACGTCTTTAAATTCTTAAATCATAAATCTATTTTTTATAATAACCCAAAGACCAACTATCCCATGCCATGGCCTTATTTTTTTACCCTCAGCAACATTCCTTGGTTTATATTTTATTTCAACTTCAGAGTATTTTGGGTTATTTTTTAATAATTTAGCCAATGCTTCTAAATCCCACTCAAAGCCTCTTGATCTAACATTTGCCTTCTTCACCTCCTTTAAATCAAATAATTTATAGCAGGTGTAAACATCAGAAAAATCTGATCCATACAAAACATTAACTAAGTATGTTGTTAGATTTATTCCCCAAGTATGCAGTAAATAGTTTTTCCCCCTTAAAACTCTGTCTCTTGAGCCCAAAACTATTTTTGAGCCTGTTTCTTCCATTTTCTTTATAAGCTTTCCAATCTCTTTAGGATCATATTCCAAATCAGAATCCTGAACTATCATATAATCGCCTGCTGCATATTTGAGCGCAGTTTGTATAGCTGCTCCCTTCCCCAAATTTTTTTTATGGTGAATTACTTTAATATTTTTGAATTGAAGTTTTGATTTTTGAATTTTGATTTTTGAGTTATCTTTACTTCCATCATCTACAACAATTATTTCTGTTACCCATCCCTTTATATTTAGCTTCGAGGTTTCTTTGATTACCTTTTCAATTGAATCTTCTTCATTAAAAACAGGAATTATAATTGATAAAGTCTTCATTTTACGGGTCAGTATGGCTTTTCCTGCCCCAAAAGTTAATATCTAAGTTTGAAACTTTATTATTTTTAGGGTTGTAAAGCAAAATGTTCTTACAAGCCAGATTATTCCATGAGCAAGCCCCTGCTATGGCTGGATAAATGAGGCTTAAACCAGGACAAACCACATCTTTTCTTAAAGATTCATAACAAACCAGCACAATATCCTGGGTCTGCAATTTTTTTAAAATTTCCTCATGGATAAGATCAGGCCTATCAGTATTAAAATACCATTTTTCTCTAAACTGGCTTTCTTTAGATAATGCTTTGAAGTTTATTGGGAAAACGCCAAAGTTGTGGAAAAAAATAAATAAACACCCTCCTAAAACAATAAATTTTATTAAAGAATTCTTTTTTTGCTCAAAGAAATATTTTAAGGACACTGCGTACAAAAAATAGAATATGATAAGTAAAACTGTAGCTCTACGTATTCCGTTTATTGTTATTGGACCGACAAATAATAAACTTATGAAATATATCAAACTAATACTTAAGGCCCCAATAATGATAATTCTTAAAGCATTTTTTCTCCTGACAATTATTAAGGATCCCAGTAATATTGAGAATAACCCAAAAATTGGATAAAAATCTGAGAATTCTACTTTTTCCACTTCAAAATATAAACTTTGAGGTCTAATAAAAAAATCATTTACAAAAATTTCTAGATTGTTTTTTATTAGGGGAAGGCTTAGTTCTATACTAGAATAGCTCCTGAAAATTCCAAGTTTCATTACATTGTCATAAACTAAAAGTTCCCTATTTTGTATATAGAAGAATAAAATTACAAATGGCAGAAAAAAAGCAAGGGCACTTAATAAAATGTATTTAAAAAAAATTTTATCTGGTTTGATTTTTTGTAATATAAAGCTATATACACAAATAAAAATTAAAATTGGAATGAAAAAAATAAATCCAGGATATGTAAGCCAGGCAAACATGGCAAGAAACCAAATAAGAGGCAATAAAATTGCATAATTTTTTGTCTTTCTATAATTTAATTTTGTAGCTAAATAAGTACAGATTATAAAAAAACTTACTTCAATCCCTAAAGAAAGCTGAAGGCTATTTAAGTAAAGTAGTGTTGGTGAAAGGACAAAGGTAAAAAATGCAATCCAGGCAATTTTTTCTCCTAAATATTTTTTTAGCATTAAAGATAAAAAAATAAATGAAATAAGCTCAATACCAAGTTTTAAATACTTTACAGTATATATGCTAAACCCAAAATTGTTATAAACAAAGCTAAGAAGGCTATACCAACCCAAAAAAGAATAACTCCCATTCCAAACCAACTTATTATCAAACCAATAAACACTTCTAAAAGTTTCAATAACTTCTTCCAGCCTAATTTGAGTTGAAGAGAAGGTGTAATAAGCTTGAATTAATAAAGCTAAAACAGGCAGAATAATCAGATATATAAGTTTTGAGAAATTTGATTTAACTTTTTTGTTCATACGAGTTTCGCACTTTGTCATTCCCAACTTGATTGGACCCGTCATTTATTTACTTTCCTCTCTCAATTTTTGAGTAGTAAAAATTAGATTTAAAACATCAGGATTGTTTGGATAAATTAAAAGGATTTTTTCAAACTCCTTTTTTGCCTCATTAAATTTTTGCTGCATTAGATATATTTTTCCAAGCTCCCTGTAGGCTTCCCAAAAATATGGGTCCTTGGACAAAATTGCCTGATATAATCTAATAGCTTGGGTTTCATTACCAGTAATATCATAAATTTGAGCTTCAGATGCTTTAGCAACTGAAAAGTATGGGTTAATTTCATAGGATTTTTTAAAGTTTTCTGCTGCCTGGAAATATTCCCCATTACTTCTCAAGGCATTCCCAAGCTGGAAATATGCATAAGCGTTTGCTCTTGGAGTTATACTAATTTCTTTTGTCCAAAGAGCGATTTCATTCCTCCAATCTAAATTTCTTTGATAGGTTAAGAGAGCAAATATTAGACTTATTCCCAAACAAGCAGCCAGTAGAACTGTTTTGTTTCTTAAAAGTTTGTTTAAAATCCAAACTAAAAGAAAGATTATTGGAAA
>CAYWKL010000027.1:0-11201 GCA_964459095.1 uncultured Gammaproteobacteria bacterium | reverse complement strand
CTCTTTTTTGTCGGCACTTAACACAATACATCTGCATCAAAAAATCACCTCCTTTTAGAATAGGTTCAAACTTATAATGTTGCGAGCTGAAGCATAGTATAAAAGCAGTTGAGCAAGTATAGCAATTGAAGAAAGTATAAAAATTCTAATCAAATCCTTTTTTACAAAACTTAAGCTAGCAGTTTTCATTTGAATTTTAGGTAGATCTTCCTTAACCCTTAGTGTATTTAAGTTGCCTTTTTGCTCTATATTGGTACTTTTTGAGCTTAAGTTTGAATAAGCAGAGCTTTTCGTTGAATAAAGTTGTCTATATAAAATTTCAAGCCTTCTTTTATCTTGTTGAACTTGAGCCATAACTAGCCTCGTTTGAATCCACATGAGCCTACCACGCACGGGGTGCGTATGTCAAGCACCAATTGAGGCTGTACATTGACAAGCAATTTGCAAATCCTTTAATATTGAAAGAGTAACTTATGTATTCGGGTGGAATCGCGCAAATAGGATTTGTCGCGATTATTATTTGGCTTGGGTGCTTGAGCTTTTTTTTATGGAAACAGTTTAGTTTTTTAAAAAAACTTTTTCCAAAAGAGAATGGGGATTTAAAACAGAAGTTAAATGAGGTTCTGGAAGTTTTAGGTGAGGTTGAAAGAAGAGACAAAATTTTAAGTCGCAATATAAGACAGGTAGCATTGGAAGGACTTAAGTCTATTCAGAAAGTATCTGTTCTAAGGTATAACCCATACGGGGATACAGGAGGAGATATGAGTTTTTCCATTGCACTGCTTGATGGGAAAAAGGCAGGTCTTATTTTAACTAGTTTGCACACAAGGTCTGGTACAAGGATTTATACAAAAGCGATTATTGAAGGTAAAAGCGCTACTGCGCTTTCTAAAGAAGAAGAGGAAGTTTTAAAGAAAGCTTTAGAGGAAGAAAAAAATGTTTGATCAAATAAACAGTATTTTAAATGACTTGACAAAGGTCCAAAGAGTTTTAGTTTTTTTCATTATTGCAATATTAGTTTATGGACTTTCAGCAGGTGTATCATACACGCTTATTAGTCCTACTGTTACAGGAGGCCCTACTACTGTTTCAAACGTTAATTATGAGGTTCCAAATGCAGAGGGTATAATATCAGAAGATCCAAACGCACCAAGGATTGAAAGTTGTCCACTTGATGGGGTAATGCACACTAAAAAAGCAAAAGATGCTTGGGGTAAGAGACTTCCTCTTTCTGTAATGATTGAGAACCACTCTGAAGCAAGGCCTCAATCAGGATTGTCTCAAGCAGATGTTGTTTATGAAGCAGTGGCTGAGGGTGGAATCACAAGATTTATGGCTATTTATCTTTGTAATTTAGGAGATTTTCAGGTTGGGCCCGTTAGATCAGCCAGGACTTATTTTTTAGATTGGGAATCAGAATATGATGGTCCATATGTACATGTAGGTGGAGCAAATACCCCTGGTCCTGCAGATGCCTTGGGACAAATTTTGACCTACAAAATTAAAGACTTAAATCAATTTGGTATTGGATTTCCGACTTTCTGGAGGGATTATCAAAGATTAGGTCATCCTGTTGCTACAGAGCACACTATGTATTCAACTACTAAAAAGCTTTGGGATGTAGCAGAAAAGAAAGGATTTAGCGCATCTTCCTCTGCTAACCTAAACTGGCAGTCTAAATTTGTGCCATGGCTTTTTAAAGATGATAGTCCAGGTGGTAGCGTTAAAAAAGCAGTTGTTAATTTTTGGGAAGGAAAAGGGGATTACAGCGTGGAGTGGAATTACGATGAAAAATGCAATTGTTATAAACGAAAAAATGGAGGGGCCTCTCACACAGATTTGAACAACAATCAACAGTTAAGTGCTAAAAATGTCATTGTAGAGTTTATGCAAGAGGGAAGAGCTAATGATGGGTATGAAGGGAATGCACATCTTTTATATACAAATAAAGGGACAGGTAAAGCTTTAATTTTCATGGATGGAAAAGTCATTGAGGGCACTTGGTCAAAACCAACAAGAGTTGCTAGAACAAAATTCCTTGATTCCTCTGGGAAAGAAGTTGAGCTAAATAAAGGTCCAATTTGGATTGAAATTGTACCTTTAGGTAGTGAAGTTAAATATTAGATTTAGAGTTCCTGCCCGGAAAGGGGGAAAGAAGATAAGAGGAGCGAGTAAAAAGTGATAAGTCTTTTTGTTTTTGATTCATCACTCAATCCTTGAAACTCTTGTCCTAAATATATGGAGGAACTATTTGTCTCCAAAGTCAGGGTTAAAATTCTTAAGCTTTTTTTAGGGTCCACAGAAACCTTATTTCATGTTAGAGAAATAGTAAGAAGGGTTGGTGAGGAAATTAATGCAGTTAGAAGAGAACTTGCTCGAATGGAAAAATATGGTTTGGCTTCATCAGAATGGCGAGCAAACAGAAGGCTTTATAGATTTAGGAAAGATTATGTTTTTTATCCTGAGCTTTTAAGAATGGTAACTAAAGCCGCTTGCCTAGTCGGTGATATTATAAAAAATAAAATAAGGATAGGTAAGATAAAGTACGCATTTTTATCTTTAAGATTTGTTAAGAACAGTCCAACAGGCACTGAGGATGTTGATCTTTTAATAGTAGGGCAAATAGTATTACCAGAGCTTCAATCAGTAATAGCAAATGAACAGGCTAAAAGAGAAAGAGAAATTAATTATTCATTTATGGATGAGGCGGAATTTCATTTTCGTGTAAGAAGAAGAGATCCATTTATTTTAAGGGTTTTGATGCAGCCGAAAATAATGCTTATAGGAGAGGAAGAAGATCTGCTTGAGGGAGTGATAGCATAAAAATGCGCGATGAAACAAAGACTTACTTTATGGGTAATAATTTTTTTAACAATACTTGCAATTTTTATTAATTTTCCAAGAGTAAATTTCTTAAGGATTGAAACTCCCGAAATAAAACTATCCTTTTTGCAAAGAGTGATTCCTTCTTATAATTTAACTTTAAGTAGTATATCAACAAAATTTCCTTTAAAGCTTGGTTTGGACCTGCAGGGGGGTACTCAACTAGTTCTTCAAACTGATATGAGTAAAATTCCTCCTGAAGATAGAGATACTGCTCTTGAGTCTGCAAGAGGAATCATTGAAAGACGAGTAAATCTTTTTGGAGTTTCAGAGAGCTTAGTACAATCCTCAAAACTTGGGGACCAAAGGAGAATATTAGTTGAACTACCTGGTGTAAAAGATGCTTCAGAGGCAGCATCACTTGTTGGGAAAACAGCACAACTTGAGATTAGAGAAATTTCAGAAGGAGATTTAAAAGAGGCTAGCGGGGCAGCCTTTCCTACTTTTCTTACTAAACCAACTGGTATAACAGGATTTGATCTCAATAAATTTGAAGTGACTTTTGGTGGAAATGGTACTAAAGCAGGACCGCAGGTTTCTTTAACTTTTACAAGCGAGGGTGCAAGAAAATTTGCAGAAGTAACAAAAAGAAATGTAGGAAAAGAGCTCCCCATTTTTTTAGATGAACAAATAATTTTATCTCCTATTGTAGAGCAAGAAATTATTGGTGGGAATGCAGTAATTACAGGAAACTTTACCCCTGATGAGGCAAAAAGGATTACAAGCCAATTAAATGCAGGTGCGCTACCAGTTCCGATTGAAATAATTGAACAACGTTCAGTTGGTGCTAGCTTAGGAGAGGAATCTGTTGAGAAAAGTTTAGCAGCAGCAGTAGTTGGGCTTTTGACAGTAATTATTTTTATGGCACTTTATTATGGCAAATTAGGTTTAATTGCAGATTTGAGTTTAATAATTTATACACTTTTAGTATTAGCTATTTTTAAAACTGGACTGTTTTTAATTCCTCCTGTGACTTTAACCTTAGCAGGGATAGCTGGATTTATTTTATCAATCGGGATGGCAGTTGATGCAAATATTTTAATTTTTGAAAGAATGAAAGAAGAGGAAAGATGGGGAGCTACAAAAAAACTTGCACTTGAGAATGGTTTTAAAAGAGCATGGACTTCAATTAGAGATTCTAACATTTCATCTTTAATTACAGCGAGTATATTATATTTTCTTGGAACAGGTTTGGTTAAAGGTTTTGCTATAACTTTGGCAATAGGAGTTTTAGTTTCAATGTTTACAGCAATTACGCTGACAAGAACAATTTTGAGAATTATTTATAAGTAGTATGAAATTTAGGGCAAAACGTCCACATTTCGAATATTTAAGAAAAAAGTGGACTCTCAAAAATCGCGATTTAACAGAAAATTTATTTGATAAACATTTAAAAACAATTGCTCTTGGATCTTTGGGCGGTTTAATGTTATTAACAAGTCCCACTCTTTCACCTCAAGGTCCAGCAATTCTTTCTGAGCAATCAGCTACTGATACAACCAAGCAAGATAAAAATGCACTTTTAGCAGCTGAACTAAAAGATAAAGTTCCCCCAGAGCTTAGAGATTTATCATCTGAAGAAGAAAAAAATATTGAGCCAGTTTTATCAAAATTTTTAGGAGCACCTGTTAAGGCGCAGCTAAATGGAATTAGATTAAATAAGACCTATGCTTTAATCGGTGGAGAGCAACATCTGTATAGGTATCCTGGGGATACTCTTTCCGCTCACGCTAAAACTGCACAAGATTGGGCAATGTACGGAAGCTCTGGAATTGCTCCTGGTTTAGGGGCTTGGGGTTATTTTGCTCCAAGTAAGCTTGAATTTACCCCTCAAGATGAGCAAAAAGAAAGATATTATTTAGCAGTACAAACTTTTTTGAGCCCAGGCTTTGCTGAAAATGTAGAAAAATACAGAGATTTTTTTAAGTTTAGAAAAATGTTAGTTGTTAATCCAGAAACAGGACAAGCAGTTGTTGCAGTAATAGCAGATGCTGGGCCAGCTGAGTTTACAGGAAAAAGTTTAGGGGGCTCCCCTGAGGTAATGCATGAGCTGGGTTTATCAGAAGGGCCAAGAAAAGGGGAGGTGCTATACTTTTTTATTGATGATCCAGAAGATGAAGTACCTTTAGGTCCAGTTAAAGGAGGAGATTTTATATGAGTAAGTTACATTTCTACAGCCATTTAATAGAGGTAGAATCATTAATTATAGAGCTAGATAGTTTAGAGTTATCTGATAAAGAAAAAAAACATTTGGCAACTTTAGCTGATTCAAATTTACATCAAGCAATTTTGCATGCGATTTTAGATGAGTTAAATGAATCTGAAAAGAAAATTTTTCTAGAACATTTAAATAATAGAGAACACGACAAAATTTGGAAACTTTTAAACGAAAGAATTGACAATGTTGAAGATAAAATAAAAGACGCTGCTGAAAGAATTAAAGAAGAGCTAAAAAAAGATATTAAAAAAGCTAAAAGGATAAAGCAATGATTCATTTAATGAAATACAAATTACTTTTTTTTATAGTTTCAACTTTGATAATTTTACCTGGGCTTATTTTTATCATTAGACCTGGTCTAAAGTTAGGAATTGATTTTACAGGGGGAGCTTTACTTGAGTATCAATTTCAAAATCAGGTGAATATGGATAATTTTAAGAAATATGGGATTGTAACTCCTGGAGAAAGTAATACTTTTATCATAAGAACAAAGCCGCTAGATCATAAAGGACTTATTAATTTAAAGAAGAATTTAGCTGAAGAGTTTGGAAAATTTGAAATAAGAAGAGAGGAACAAGTGGGTCCTGTAATTGGTGAGGAACTTAAACAGAAATCTATGCTTGCCATAGCAATTGCTTGTTTGATGATTGTTTTATATATTACTTTTGTCTTTAGAAAAGTTCCCAAACCTGCAAGTTCTTTCCGATTTGGTGTTTCCGCAATAGTTGCTCTAATCCATGATGTTTTGGTTGTTGTAGGGTTTTTTGCATTTTTTGGTGTTTTATTCAATGTAGAAATAGATACACTTTTTGTAACAGCTTTATTAACAGTGATTGGTTTTTCAGTACATGACACAATTGTTGTTTTTGATAGGATAAGGGAAAACTTACCGAAAAACCTAGGTAAAAAGTTTCAAGAAGTTGCAGATATTTCCATAACTCAAACTCTGGGAAGATCGTTGACTACCTCTTTAACAGTGGTATTTGTTTTACTAGCACTTTTACTTTTTGGAGGGGAAACAATTAGGTGGTTTGTAGTTGCACTTTTAGTTGGGATAATATCAGGAACTTATTCTTCTATTTTTAATGCAACAGCAGTTTTAACTTATTGGGAAGAAAAATTGGGACATTAGAAATTTATCATGAATTCTAGAGAATTACCTAATTCTGGAGAAATAGTAATTTCCAAAGATTTAATCGAGAAAAAGCTTAGTCCTTCAGTTGAACAAGATAATGCAAATTTTTCTCGCAAAATTTTTAGATTTAATAATATCAGTTTTTCTTTCCGAGGAGCAGAAGAGGCACCATTATATCCTACCTTACAATCTGGGAATACTCAATTTTTAGGAGATATGCCACATTTCATGAGTCATGACGAATACCAGCAATATAAAAAACAGCTACAAACAAATAATGAATCACCCTTACATTTAAATGCAACAAAAACCCCACTTGGAGTTATTGAGGTTGCTCTACAGCTTGGAGGAAATTCTAACCAGAAATTAATAAATTTAAGAAATAAGCTAAAGACTAGGCAGTACACACCTGAAGTTATGGATCTTATAGAGAATTTGGTTGTCTGTAATTTTGTTCGTGATGGAAAAATAGTTAATAGTCCAGATATTGATGCAGAAGCTCTTGTAGTTTTATCTTTGTTAGGAGATGAAGAAGCGATGGAGTATGTAAAATCAGCAAGAAAAAAATACCATAAAATAGAAGATGAGGTTGGTGTAACGGGATCTCCAGAAGTAAATAAAGATTCGATTAGAACACCATTAAAAATAGAAGATTTAGCGATTGTGCATGCTACGGGTTATTTGCCAGTGAAAAATGAAGATGGAGAGTATGAAGTTCTTACAAATTTTGATGCGACAAAAGGTAAGGTTTTAAGAAATACAATTCATACAACTATAAATCACAAAGTTGCAAGTCATTTTTTTGGGGACTGGTCTAAAAAATCTTATGTGTTAGTTTCGCCACTAGCCAATATGATCGATCTAAATGGTTCTCCAGCCAATTTGGTACCTTGGGATACATGGTGGACAAGAAATCCGGGGGAAGGATTAGTATTTAAGGGTGGAATCTTGGTACAAGCTGGAGGAGACATAGGTGATGACTTAATTTCTTCTCGAGGAGACACAATAGATTTTAAATCTGTGGGTTATGCCATTGATGATATAGATAAATTAATTAATTTAATAAGAGAAGAACCAACACTTAAGGATAGTTTTAGAATGGGGTTGAGAGGGAGTATAGGGGAATTTTTATCTGTAAGATTAAATGAGATAATGACTCCATCAGAACAAGAGAGATTTAATAAATATTTTACAGAGATGGCGGTAAAACTTGGTTTTGATCCTCAGGTTGGACAGTTTCGAGTAGAAACAATTCTTGAAAAGTTAACAAATAGTACAAATGAGATTGGTAGCTCTAAATATACATTTAATCGTTGGGTAGAGGATAAGATAGAGGAATTGCTAATTCCGCAGTTTTTAGATGGTCTATCGGATGAAAGAAAAAGTGAGCTTAAAAAAGAAGCTATTGATATTTTAGAAAATACAATATCTTCTTGGTTTTATGGAAATTTAAGTGAGTATGCAACAAGTCAAGCAATTCGTAAACAAGGAGCAAAGCCAACAATCGGAACTAAAAATGCTAGTCATTTAGATCGTTCTGCTATAAGTTTGATTGCTCATGATATCGGAAGTGCAATCTTTGAATATCATAAGAATTCACCTGTAAGTGAATTAGAAGGTAAGTTTTTAAATGCAGTTAATGAAGCGGTGACAGACGATGTGTTTGACTGGAAGAAGTATTTAGGATCAGACTATACTGGATTCAGCTATAATTTCAATAATACATATGGTGCTGAACTACTTTCATTAGTTGATGATAAAACGAGGAATGTTTTAGTTGCCTCTGGTTACTTAAATGCACGGGCCTAAAGATTATCTGAATCAGTTTTTCTATAGATTTTAAGAATGTGAGAAAATGACTAATAGTGGGAAGAAAAACTTGGACATTGATGGTAATAAGCAAAGCTTCTCTGCGAGTAAAATATAGCCTGCATATTCTCAAAGATAAACTTCCTCTATTTAACAAGCAAGGTTTTAATATTCCTTTAATGCAAATTGAAAAAACTATCAAAAATCCAGAGCATACTGATAAAGAATCTGACAAACCAAAGACTATTGTTTCTGGAGAATATGATGAAAGACATATACTACGTGTTGTCTATAAAGTTGAGGATGATATAATTAAAGCGATTACTATCTATTTAGCAGAAAAAGGTAGGTATTATTAATATGCAGATTAAATACAATAAAGATGACGACATATTGTCGGTTCAATTAAATGACAAAAAAATTGATTATGCGGAACAATCCGGGGATTTAATAGTTCACTTTTCTCCTAAAAGAGAAGCAGTTCTGCTTGAGTTTCTAGATGCATCAAAGTTTCTAAAGGATACGGCTAAAAAATTACCTAAGAAAATAAAGGAAGAAATTTTGGATTATTCATTACCAGTTGCTCACAATATTAAAAAATAGATTTGATTTAAGATAACAGCAGTTTTAACTTGGTGGGAAGAAAAGCTAGGTCACTAATTAGAATTAAGCTCTTTAATTTTATTGAGCAAAAACTGACGATTATTTTTAGAAGAATCTTCTAAAACTTCCTGAAAAAGTTTATCTAAGACCTCTCCAACTTTTCTTCCTGGTTGAATATTCAAAACTTCCATAACATCTTTGCCGTTTATCTTTAAATCAGTAATAGAGAAAGGTTTAATTAGAACTTGTTTTATTCTTTTTTGGAACTCCTCCATTCTCCAAGATACAGGTTTGCTAGTATCTCCTCCTAATCTGTCACCAATTCTTAGAGCAAACATGTCTTCTAAGTTCTCTATTCCTACGTTTTTAATGAATCTTCTAATCGCCGAGTCAGTTTGGTTTTCATTTGTAGAAAACATATGCCATCTAATTAATCTATAAAGCTTATCAGCTTGTTTTTTAGAAAGATTAAATCTTTTTGTTATATCCTTAGAAGCTTCAGCTCCTACAAGATCATGATTATAGAAAGTCACATTTCCATTTTTATCTTTTTTAAAAGTTTTTTTCTTTCCAATATCATGAAGTAATGCTGCAAGTTTAACCAATGGATCTTTAGAAGGAGTTTCACGCATTGAGCGGAAAGAGTGATCTAGAAGTTCGTAAACTCTGTCGTGCTTTGGTCCTTCTTGTACTATCCCAGAGAGTGCTTCCAATTCTGGTAAAATGATTTCCAGAATCCCCGCCTCCCTTAATTTTACAATACCTATGTATGGATACATGGATGCAAGAATCTTAAAAAGTTCATCCCTAATTCTCTCAGGTGCAATTTCTTTAATTAACTGGGCATTTTTTTTAATAGCTAAAAAAGTATTTTTTTCTATATCAAAATTTAGCTCTGCAGAAAATCTGATTGCTCTTATTAAACGTAAGGCATCTTCTTTAAATCTTTTATCAGGATTGCCAGCAGCCCTTATAAGTTTATTTTTTATATCTTGCTGACCATTGAATGGGTCAATGACCCCTTTTTTGTCATCCTGAGGCGGAGCCGAAGGATCTAGAGATTCTTCGCTGGCGCTCAGAATGACAGAAGGAAGGAATGCCATTGCGTTGATTGTAAAATCGCGCCTTGCTAAATCTTCCTCAATTTTATTTGTCCAGGAAACCTCTAAAGGGTGTCGGTGATCGCGATAATCACCTTCTTTTCTCATTGTGGTTATTTCAAAAAGGACACCTTCCAGGTGTCTACTTTGTTCACCTGGAAGGTGTCCGATTGGGATACCCACTGTTCCAAATTTATTGTCGTAAAACCCTTCTGGAAAAATCTTTAACAAATCCTCTGGCTTTGCATCAGTTGTAAAATCCCAATCTGAAACTTCTGTTTCCATTAATAAATCACGAACAGCCCCGCCTACAATGTAAGCTTGAAAACCTTTCTTTTCTAATTTATTTAAAACTTCTATAACTGATTTCGGCAATTTTATGTCCATATTCAGTAAATAATACACCATTTTTGGTGTGGTACAATTTCTAAACTTTATGTCCACTAAAATTTGGAAAGTTTTACCTAAAAAATCTGATGATTTAACAACTCAACTTCTTATCAATAGAGGACTTGAAACACAAAAAGATATCGAAGAATTTTTTAATCCAAGTCTTGAAAACTTCAGGAAAGAGTTGGAAATTGCAAATATTAAAAAAGCCCAAGACAGAATCAAACTGGCAATAAAAAAACAGGAATTAATAATTATTTATGGTGATTATGATGTTGATGGTGTAACTGCTTCTGCGATTTTATATAAAGCTTTTTCTTCTCTTGGTGCAAAAGTTTTGCCTTATATTCCTCATAGAGAAAAAGAAGGATATGGACTATCTCAAATAGGTTTAGAATTTGCAAGAGATTCTGGGGCCTCGGTTGTAATAACAGTAGATAACGGGATTGTTGCAATTGAACAGGCGAAATTTGCTAAAGAACTTGAGTTAGATTTAATCATCACAGATCACCACATCCCTTTGGAAAAAAAACCTGATGCTTTTGCAATAGTTCATTCAACAGGTATGTGTGGAGCTGCGGTTGCTTGGTGTCTAATAAAGGACTTAGTTAGCGAAGAATTGGAAAAAAGTTTACTGGAGTTTGTAGCGCTAGGAACAGTCGCAGACATGATCCCACTTTTAGGATTAGGAAGAGCTTTTGTTGTAGAAGGTTTAAAGATTTTAAGGAAATCAAAAAATTTAGGAATTGTAAGTTTAGTTAAAGAAGCTGGAATAGATTTATCAGATGTAGGGTCTTATGAAATAGGTCACATTATTGCACCAAGATTAAATGCCATAGGAAGATTAGAACATGCAATAGATGCTCTAAGGCTTCTTTGTACTAAAGACCCCATTAAAGCCAAAAATCTTGCAAGGCTATTATCTGATGCAAACGTCAGGAGGCAAATGCTCACAGAACAAGCAACAGATGAGGCAAGGCTTTTAATTTCCAGAAGCAAACAAAGAAAAATTCATGTTTTAAAAAGTAAAAACTGGGCACCAGGAATTATTGGTTTAATTGCC
>CAYWKL010000026.1:0-11207 GCA_964459095.1 uncultured Gammaproteobacteria bacterium | reverse complement strand
AAATTTATTCTATAGTAATAATTACACCTTGAAAAGTAGTATTTATTATATCAAATAAAGCCTATAATTTCTAATTAGAGCTGTGCTCATAGCGCAAGCTAGAGCTTTAGCTCATAAGTCTATGGGATTGCAAAATTTACTGTATCAGTATCATTGCATGAATCAAGGTTAACACCAGTATAAACTTTTGGTGAGCTTAAGGTATATGGACTTGGCAATGACTCAAGAGTAACTTTATAAGTTATTCCATTAGCAGAGGCATTATCGTCAACAGGAGGATTTTTGGAAGGGATACATGTAAATGTTGTCATGCCGTTTGCACCTTCTGTAAATCTAGTCATATTTACTTCCCCCCTTTCGTTTTTTGTTGCTTCAATTTTCACTTTTGCCCCGGGTATAGGCTTATCAAACCTTAGTTGCACTTTACCATCTGGTCCTCCTTGCCCTTGTGGGCCAGTTATATCCTGATAGGTATGAACCTTAATTTGTCCATTACAAGTTCTTTGGCAGTCATAACCTATATCAGCTCCGGTTCCACCTGCAATACTAGCAGGAGTTAAAACTCTTGCCCTGCAGGAAGTTATCCACTCAGTTGATGGAGTTTCACCTTCTTTTGGGTTTACAGGTAAAGCTTTTCCAATGCTAATTTCAACATTAAACGGACCTTCGCTTACATTTCCATAATTGTGTTTAATAGCTCCAACTCCACCACTTAAAGCGGGATCTAAATAATTTCTCCAACCAGAAACTATATTTCTTTGTCCAGCTGCTCCAATGCTTCCTGTACCTGCTGATGAATCACCAGCATTAGGGGTAACTGTAAAGGCATAATTTTGGGAAGGATTACTTTGGGGGTTTTGCAGCTCGCCATTAAGATAAAATTTAGGTTTGAACGTACACTGCGCACCGCTACAGCTTGCATCTACTTCACATCTTGGATTTTGATCTTCTAAATAACTTCCAAATTGTTGCCCTTCGGATTGTGCAACATTTTGAGCGGTAGCTCCTCCTCCTGGTTTAAGTTCTAAGCTGAGATTGCCTGTTGTTGTAATTCCCGGGCCTCCATCTGGGTTTGGTGCTAAACCTAAAATACTCATTGTTGGAGTAACGTCTGCTTTTGGGTTAAGGTTAGTTCTTTGTTGGACAACATATATACCAATAGGAATGGTTATAAGCAAAAATAAAACAACTAAAAGACCTGCAATATTACGTTTGGTTAAAACATTGCCCCATTGATTAGTGCCTTCATAATATTGATTTCCAAAGAATTTTTGCTTTAATGATTCAAACATATTTATCTACCTCCTTGTTCCATTATTACTTGGTTTATACATTACTCGAGATAGTGCATCTTTAACTGAACCATCTTGGTAGTGGAATGAGGCTACAATTGTATAAATCTGACCAGCTACTTTGAGCTCGTTTGGAATATCATAAGTGGTTTTTATATTTCCACTACTATCAAATTGGACTTGATTTTGAGCACAATTTAGAGTTTTAAAATTTTGTATATTCTTTCCAGTACTATCACCAATTCCTATATTTATATAGCTTAAGTTTGTGCTGGCACAGGTATACGAGGAAGTAAGCGGGGCATTTCCTCCAGCTTGGGATCCTGAGGGGCAAGTAGCGGGCTGGCCCAAGTCGCTGTCGTATGAACAATCTATATTAAATGAGTAAGCAGTACAGTTAGAAGATGTGCACCTTCCATAGTAGCAATTAGTTACCTCATTACCTTCTGCATCTTTTTCTTTTTGCGGATAAATACAAACATTTGGGTTTGGGGAGCAGCTTGGGTGTTTACCCTCTTCAGTGGCTGTTACATACTGAACATATACACATTTCCCAAACTCATCCAGCCTTCCTACAAAACAACTATTATTATCTCCTTCTTTTTCTTGGTAAATACAGGGAATATCATCAGAGAACTCTTGGTTTGCCCCAGTTCCTGAAGAAGGAGTTAAATTAGAAGTATCACCGATTGGACAAGAAGATAGTTTTTCTCCAGTAGATTTATCAGGGATATAAGTACAATTATCATTAACAAAGCTCCCGCAATTTTTACTGGAATCCTTACAGTTTCCCCAATAACAATTCTCTATACCATTATCGAGCTGGGAATAAACACAGGCTTTAGTAGAAAAATCATTTGTAGTAGCAGTTTCGTTGGGTGGGGCATTTTTAAGGATGCCGTAAGTATCGATATTAGGAGCCTCTGCTAGGGAAGGCCCTTCTTGTTGTGGATACATTGCAGTTCCATTATTAGTAATTAATTTTTTGAATAGGTCACTTAATTCAGCGTCGGTTAATGGGTATTCATAATTCGATTTTAGCAAAACTCCATTTTTGTCTCTGATATCTATTCCTAGTGTCATCAATAGAAATATACTGCCATATTCTCTTGTTGGTTCAGGGGGGTGTTGATGCAGATAATTAGATAGGTTAGGTTTGGTTAGATTTTGCCATCCATAATAATGTGCATCTGCAAGCTGTGCTATTGTAGTTCTTGAACTCTGATCTACTCCAGCAAACTCCAGGCCCTGACCTCCACTGGACAAAAACTCTCCCAAATAGGCTCGTCCTTCTGAGAACGCCCCCCCTAATGGGTTCGCATTTTGATAATAGGGGCTATGCAAGTAGTCGTTATCATAAAAATGAACAAATTCATGAAACATACTTCTTATACCTACCTGGGGTCTTGAGAGCAAAACTTCATCATTTATAGCAATACTTTTTGGATAATTTGCAGAAGAAAAACTAGCACCTATATTTTTGTTATAAAGGGGGGCTATCACAAAACAAAATTCAGTGGGGACCCAATCAGTTTGGGCAAAGGTTATGAAATCTTGAAGAACTTTTTTAGCAAGATACGCGGATGGACCTGGAGGGATTGGTTGGCGAGAGGCTAAGTATACATGACTTTTTTTAACTAGACCACTATTTGTTGTAAAAGGATATGAATATTGTGCTAGAATTGGAGCAGTTTGAGTAGTATTTCCGTCGTAGTAGGAACATTCTCTTCTATCCTTATCCTGAGTTCTTGTTTGGGTTATTTTCCTTTTCATAGTCTCATAAAGTTCCACAACTACAGGTAAAGGATCAATAGATCTTGTAGCAGGAATACTTACAGAGCTCATTGCTGCCACAACAGCACTACTAGCTATACTTGAGGCTGTGATAACTCTCGCCATTGCTTCTCTTGTCTGTGGATCTAAACAAAAATCTCCTTCGCGTATTGTACCTTGAGGACAAACTGGGTCTTCAGGAGGAGCACCTTGAGGTAGAGGGCAATTTATAAAAGGGATACAGGGTAATGGTACTTGTCTTGGTGCACCTTCTGGTTCAGGTTGGGTCTGTGGGGCGACGTCTGGATGACTTCGCAATCTGAGCAAGCGATCCACTTCATCAGCAATAGCAGCACCACAATCCAAGTCCTGTGTACAAGTCAGTGCAGGAATCATTGCTGCAAGAAGACCTGCTAGTGGTAAAATTAAAGATGTTCCGCCTGTTGGCATTGTAGTTACCACTGCCGCAACTTGGGGGTTAATTTCTAAGTCAAATAAAGGCTGAATAGCTTCATAATAACATACCGTTCCTGCTGGCCATAAATTTAGCACAGATAAAATTTGAAAGTTAGGTGAACATCGCGGGACAGCACTTGTGCATCTAGTATTGATAACTCTTTTCCCCTCACTCTCCACAACAGCAATACAAGTTCTAGTGGAACCAATAAGATCAGTTGTTGGTACGGTATTTCCCCAGATATCTATAGATGTTGGAGCTAACTGGCAGATCTCACCAATTTCTAATAAAACACCTTCGCAAAATGGACGTACGCTTTCATGACATTCAATAATATCAGAAGAAAGTTGAACGTTTGATCCTGGTTCGTCATGTTCAGTAATATCTCGAACTTGGTTAGTATTGGAATCATATTGATAAGCTTTTTGGTATAAACAAGCGCTTGTTAAACCTTCTTGAGCTGTTGGCCCACCTCTTAAAAAAGTTTGCCCAGTTAAATCATTAGCTGCACCTACTATATTTTTCCCAGTCTGGTAAACAATATTTCCTTCACCTGAAGGAAGAATATTTTTAGAACTTAAAATGTAGTAGCCTGTGGGGACTGAAAGAGCAATTAAAAGAAGTACTAAAAACCCAAGAGTAATTAATAAAACTTTTCTCACTCTAACTTAAAGGTAGTGAATTATTACAAAAATATCAAGAATATCAATACACTTTACACCCTCCGGGTGATTTAGGTTCACACCTTTTCTTTTTAATGTACACCTGGGGGGTGGAATGAATTGACACCTAGGGATTAAAGATAGTTTTTGCAAAATCCCAATATCCTGGATAACCTTTTTCTTTCATATAATACCACCACTCAACTCCCCAAAAATAAATATCTTTAAAGCCTGTTTGTTCTGCAAAACTTAAGTTATAGGCAAGTTCATCTGTCGAGAAAAACTCTGTTTGGATTTTAGCTGGAGTATCTTTAAACCCTCCTTTAAGCCAAGGTTCTGCTTGAAGCTCTGTAATAATTGTTTTTTTATTGTTTGGGGCGAACAAGGGTTTTATATAGTTATTTTTGAAAGAATAAAACTGGGGAGCGAGCGGATAGTACATATATCCAAAAATTGGGTTAAAAACTTTTCTATATAAGGAAATTCCTAAAACATTAGATAATTTTGCTGTATTTGTCCAAAGTTGCCACTCACCTGTGTCAGAAATTATAATGTCTCTTCCTGGGTCAAGCTCTCTTACAAGATTCACCTCGCTTTTTAAAAACTCTAAATCAGGATTATCACATCCATCTCCAAACCAAAAAAGCGGTTCATTCTCAACCTGCCAGAATAAAATATTTGGATTCTTTTTATATCTTTCAACTATTCTTTTAATTATCTCCAAAGCTTTCTGTTGCCTTTCTTTTGCAGATAACTCATAAGCCCAATCAGGTATGTGGCATTCTGGCCACCTGGGTTGTTTAATTCCGAGCGCGAGAATAATTTTTGCCCCCCTTTTTCCTGCCTCGCTTATTAGATAATCTGTTTGGGAAAAATCAAATTCTCCCTCTTTTGGCTCTAAAACATCCCAGTAAGAAGGAATCCTTAAATTTTTTACCTTTAAATCATCAAGGACTTCCTTGTAAACTTTCTTCCAATCATTTGATAAATATTCTGCAGTTTTAGGAGAGAAAGTTACACCTAACTTAAAAGATTTATTTTCTAAATTAGGCTTTAAATTAGTAGATTTTGATAAAAGATATATACTAATTGAAACAGCAAAAATAAGAAGAAATATTATCGCAATTAATATAATTGGAATAGAACCTTTTTCCATACTTGCGACTAGTCTCACAGTTCTCATGAAACTATCTCCATGTCATTCCCGCCCGCTTCGCAGCGGGGTAAACTCCAGCGGGAATCTATACCGATAATTATTTTTATAGATTCCGTATCAAGTACGGAATGACAAAACGAGAAACTCATATTCCTTTCAAAAATGCCAAGATAAAAAGCCCCGCAAAAATTAAAATAATTCCTAAACTTTTAAAAGCAATATTTAAAAAATTAAAACTTTCTTTAAAAATTCCTGGATATTTTTTTGCTAAAATTAAACTTGCAAGAAATATAAAAACATAAGTTAATCCCTGCAGCGAATTAACTAAAGCAGGGGTAGCCAGAGAAATTGAAAAAGTTAACAGTATTTCTGAAGTTCCACCTGCAGCTTGCCCTCCTAAAAAAATCAATCCAGATTTAGAGAAAAAATTAAATCCACCTGGGAAATTACTCTGGGTAGAATTTCCTGTTGGCCAAACTATTCTTCTTGTTTTTGGAAGCAGGATTATTAATATCCCTACTGGAATAAGAATTAATCTAGAATAGCTAAAAACAGTCAGGAAATTTGAAAAGTCATAGGCAAATCTTAGTATTAAGTAAGAGGTGGCAAATAAAAATGCAGAAAGAACCCCTAAAGGAAGTTCTCTAAAAAAAATTTCTTTTCTTTGGGTTTTTAAACCTCCGGAGATGTCTGGAGCAATTATTGCAACCATCCCAAGTATTAAAATTAGTATTCCCAAAATTTCATGACTTGCTAATCTATTATTAAATAAACCTTCAATAAGTAAAAAAATAGGAATTAAAGCACCAATTATAGGAATAACTCTTGAGGCTTGACCAATTTGTAGTGCTTTTAACATAAAATAAATTCCACTTGTCCAGATAATAGTAGACAGGGAAGCAAGAAAAAAAACATAAGGTGTTGGAACTTTTGCAAAGGGGATAACAAAAAGGAGCAATAGACTAAAAACACTAAAATAAAAAACATAAACTAAAGGATCGGGGATTTTTTTTGTAATTAAAAATTTATCTACTAAAAGCGCAACTCCATTAAAAAGGTAGGCTAATATAGTTATTGGTATGTAGTTCATAGTTCCTTGATAACATCTTTAACCCTAGTTGAATGTCCTAAAAGTTTTAACATGTGATGAAGGATTCCATTATTTTTTGCTATATCAGCGTAAACACTTGCAGAAGGTCTTAAAGTTCTCTTTTGGGTTTTAAAATCCACTTCTACCAAACCAAATCTTGGGGAAAATCCAGAGGCCAACTCCATGTTATCTATTAAACTCCAATAAAAATATCCTTTAACTGGAACCTTTAGCTCTATTGCATGATACACTTCTTTTAAATAAGAAAGTAAAAACCTAACTCTTCTATCATCATTAGTTGAGGCAATGCCATTTTCTGTTATATAAATAGGTAGTTTATAGTCTGAAAAATCCATTAATACTTTAAATATCCCTTCAGGAAAAACCTCCCAACCCAAATCTGATATATCTGCCTGGCCTTTTTTAATATCAACAATGTCTGGCAGGAGAGACTGAGTAGAATTTTCAGTAATATATTTGTTCATATAATAGTTTAAGCCTAAAAAATCATTTGTGTTTCCTATTAATTTATAAAAAAAATGGTTAGAGAAAAGATTTGCAAAATAGGCTGAAAGATTGCTTAAAAGTTTATGTTCATGAAATGCAGAATACGATGTAACATTATTTGCAAATCCCACTTTTGCTCCATCAACTAGTTCGTGTATTATTCTATATGCTTTTTTGTGAGCCCTTGCCATATTTAAAGTAGCGTTTAAAAATCTCCACCAGCTCTTTTTTGCCGGTGGAAAAACACTAGTTCTATAGGCTAAATAAGTATAGGTTATTGGTTCATTTATAGTTATCCAAAGGTCAACAAATTTTTTATATTCAGGGACAATTTTTTTTACAAACCTTTCAAAATAAAATGGGGATTTTCTATTTGCCCAACCTCCTAATTTTGCAAACCACAAAGGATTAGAAAAATGATGCAAAGTTAAGGCAACTTTAAATCCTTTCTTATTTAAGGATTCTAAAACTTTTTTATAGTGGTCAATTTCGCTGTCTACAAATTTGCCTTCAGTAGGTTCTATCCTTGACCACTCCAAAGACAATCTATAAGCATTTAAATTTAATTCCTGCGCAATTTTAAAGTCTTCCTCGTAAAGATAATATTCATTGGCAGCCATTTTTGACCTGTCTATTTCTGGCAGATTTTTTTGTTCCCACTGCCACCAATCAGAATAGACATTTTCCCCTTCTGTCTGAAACGCGCTCGTTGCAACCCCCCACAAAAACCCTCTAGGGAATTTTAAAAGATTGTGGTCGTGTTTTGGTTTTGGTGGATCTTCCATCCTTAATCACTAGTTAAAATAAAGACATTTTCATTCTCAGTTAAATTTTCTGATGTAAGGTCACATCTTTTATATTGTTTGTTTAAATTGGCTTCAGGATCATATTTATTCTCCAGCCCAGCAGCTAATATAAAATATTGCCCATCACCTCCAGGGCACTTCCCTCCACTAATTTCTCCTGCCCAATAAGAATAGCCTAAAATGTTTCCTTCTGAAGAAATAGGATTACCCTCATTTCTTAAAGGGTCAACAGGAGTAAAACTTATATAGTCTTTAGTTAACTCTTTAATCCAAGGTTTTTCAGAGGAGCTAACTAATGCACCTTCAAAGCAGCAAACACCTAAAGTTGCAGGATAGGATTTTGTAGGAGATTTATATTTATAAAGCTCTAGAGCTGTCTTTATGCTCCTTAAGTCCTGTTTTCTTTTTGCATCCCTAACTTTTTCCTGGGAGGCAGAAAAGCTAATTAACCCAATTGCAGAAATAATAGCTACAATAGAAACTGCAATCAAAAGCTCAATAAGTGTGAACCCATTCGATTCACTTGCGTATCGCTTAAGGACAGGCCCTTTTGGCATATATTTTTAGCATATAGGGTTTTTAAGACTCTTTCAAGAGAAGTTTGTTATTATATACTTATGTGGAAAATCTTGCCCGCAGTAGTTGTAGTTGCTTTAATAATAGGTGCAGCAATATATTTAATTTTTTTTAAACTTTCTCCGCAGAAAATACCCACTCAGGTAAATTTAGAAGGTTTTAATATTTCTCCAAATGCCTCTTTAAATGATAGGGTAGCTAATTTAGAAAAAGCAGTTAATATTTTAGCCAAACAAGCTATTAAAAACTCTGGGACTGGTGAAAAATTTGCTGGCACCCAAGATGTTTTGGATAACTCAATAGAAGGAAGATTAACAGTACTGGAAAACACTGTGAATAATTTATCTCCGGGTGCTATTTCAAATAATTCTACTTCAACAACAAATACATCTACAGCGCAAAATACAAATACTCCTCAGATTTTTTATATTCCTTTAGGGTCAAGCGGATCTTCAGGGGACAGAAACTATATAACCATGCCTACTTACCAGGTTGTAATTAACCCTGCAAATTTTCCAGGATATAGCTCTATGCAGCTTGTTGTAAACATGGGTTTAGTTCAATCTGTAGGCACTGCCAACGCTCAGCTTTTTAATGCAAATGCCAATACCGCTGTAGCAGGATCTCAGGTTTCTACCACCTCATCTACACCTGTTATTTTAACCTCAGGAACTTTCACACTTCCATCTGGCAACAGTACCTATGTTTTACAATTACAATCTACCCAAGGTTATACAATAAATGCCCAAAGTGCATGGGTAGTAGTTAATTATTAAGATAACCTAAAAAAAGATAAAAGTTTAGAAAGGGTCCTTTTTGGTTTTGATTGTAACTGTCCATTACCTATTATTAATGTCTTTATAACTTTTGCTAACCTTTCTGCATTTGTTGTTGGAGTCTTTTCTCCTCCATATTTCTCAGCTTGTCTTAAATTAAGCACTGAATTTATTAAACCTAGATGAGTAAAAGCCTGGGGATAGTTTCCCAAATGTAATTTTAAATTTGGATTAAACTCTTCTGCAAAAAGCCCTAGCGGTGTTGCACTTTCAATAATTTTTTCAAGCCAATTTTTTCCCTCTGTAATTCTTCCTGACAAAGAAAGAGTGTCAACTACCCAAAAAGTGGAAAGAAAAAAAGCCCCTTCTCCAGCTTGCAGCTCATTTTTCTCATCAGATGTTCTTTTAACAAACCAGCCTTCTGATAATTCTTCAATTATTTTTTCAAGTGAAGAAAGCACCCTTTTATCACTTGCTGGCAAAAATCCAATGACTGGGATATTTAAGGTACTTGTATCTAGAACATCTGATCCGTAAAAGGCCACAAAAGAATTTAATATTTCGCTAAACCCATTCTTTAAGATATCTTCTCTGATTTTTTCTTTCTCATACTCCCAAAACTTTAAATCAACATCATTTAATTTTAATTTTTTTGCTAAGCTAATTCCTCTATCAATTCCTGCCCAACACATTAATTTTGAATAAGTGTTGTGTTGGTACCCATATCTTGGTTCCCAAATTCCTGCATCTTTTTCTCTCCAGTGGTAACAACAATAGTCCACAAGATCTTTAATAAATCCTTCTAAACCTTTAGAGATTTCTCCACCAGAGGAGACATAAAGATTAATTGCTATTAAAACCTCTCCAAAAATATCAAATTGCTTTTGCAAAGCTGCACTATTCCCAGTTCTTACTGGTTTTGACTTCATATACCCTTCAAGATGGTTCAGAGTTTTTTCTTCTAAGTTTTCTTTACCCCTTACCGTATACATAACTTGAATTAAAGATCCCTCCCTGATTGATTTTAGACATTTGCTCTCAATCCATTCCATATAGCGGCGAGCCTCTTTTAAGTAACCTAAACCAAGTAATGCATAAATGGTAAAGGAGGAATCTCGGAGCCAATTAAACCTATAATCCCAATTTAAACTTCCTCCTAGCCTTTCAGGTAAAGAAGTTGTTGGTGCAGCAATAATTCCACCAGTTGGAGTAAAGGTTAAAAGTTTTAAAGTTAGAGCTGATCTTAAAACTTCACTAACATATTCACCTTTATATGTACAAATAGAGGACCAATATTTCCAGAAATCTAAAGTTTCAAAAAAAGCTTTAGCATAAATTGCATTTATGTTTTCTTTTTTTACATCCATTAAAGCTGTCTCTTTTTTATAAAAATCCAATCCAAAAAATTCCTGTTCGCCCTGTTTTAAGTGAAAATTAATTATTACTAAATCTTTTTCAATACTAACTTCATGGTGTTTCTTGTGCAAAATAAGCTGGTGTTTTGAATCAATAAAAACTATCTTATCTTTCAAAACTTTAATTTGGGATTTTTCCCTTGCAAAATCCGGTGTTACTTTTATTTCTAGTTTAAAATCTAAACTTCCTTTTATTGCTTTAACTAATCTTATAATTTTAATTCCGTATTCTGGAATATGATTTAAAGTATCTTGCTGTCGAGTTACAGGCATAAAATCTGTAATACAAACAGTGGAGAAAGGATTAAAGAAAAAAGTCTCTATTATATTAGTTCTTTTAATATACTTTTGATAACTTTTAACACCTTTAATTTCTGGAGTAATTTTAAAAAACCCTCCTTTTTTATCATCCAAGATTTTTAAAAAAAAGGCAGGGGAGTCAAAATCTGGAAAACAGGCAAAATCAATGGAGGCTTCATTTGATACCAATGCAGCAGACCTGCAGTTTCCAATTAATCCATAATCTGAAATCTGCTTATAACCGTATCTTTGTAAAGGTTTCAAGCTTTGCTTATAATTTGAGTCCTGCGAAAATTTCAAGCTTTGCTTATACATATCCTCTTGTCATCCCGGACTTGATCCAGGATCTCTTTATTTAGATTAGATCAGAAGAAAGAGGATGTAAAGAAAGTAGATT
>CAYWKL010000025.1:0-12765 GCA_964459095.1 uncultured Gammaproteobacteria bacterium | reverse complement strand
TGAGTGGAATCGAGTTAGCATCTCTTTTAGGAGATTTAGTATCCCTGCGCCATACCTGGATACGAAGATAAATTTCTTAAATAGTTAACTCTCTAATTTGATCTCTTAATTTAGCTGCAGTTTCAAAATCAAGTAAACTTGCTGCTTCTTTCATTTGAGCTTCTAGTTCTTTAACTATTCTTTCTCTTTCCCCAATTGGTATATCATCAACAGTTAATATTTGCTGGCCAGTTTCTTCCTCTACTTTCTCAATAAGTCTATCCCTTAGCGCTTTTTCAATATTTTTAGGAGTAATTTTGTGTTTTTTATTAAACTTAACCTGATACTCTCTTCTTCTATCCACTTCATCAATTGCTGCTTTCATTGATTTTGTAACAGTATCTGCATACATTATTACTTTTCCGTTGGTGTGTCTTGCTGCACGCCCCATTGTTTGGATCAAGGAGGTTTTCGATCTAAGAAAACCCTCCTTATCTGCATCTAAAATAACTACTAATGTTACCTCCGGCAAATCCAAACCTTCTCTTAAAAGATTAATTCCTACAATCACATCATATTCCCCAAGCCTTAAAGAGTTTAGAATATCAGATCTCTCCAAAGTCTTAATGTCAGAATGAAGGTAATTTACTTTTATGCCTTTGTCTTTTAGATAATCAGACAAATCCTCTGCCATACGCTTAGTTAATGTTGTAATAAGAATACGTTCTTTACGCTTCACCCTTTCCTCTACTTCTTTTATTACATCTGCTATCTGTCCATCTGTTGGTCTGACATCTACTACAGGATCCACAATCCCTGTAGGTCTAACCAGCTGCTGCACCACATTTATTCCTACACCCTCCGGGTGATTTAGCTTGACACCCTTTCTTCCTCCTGCTAAAGAAATCTCATATTCATCAGGGGTTGCACTAACATAAACTGCTTGGTTAACTCTTCTTTGAAACTCATCAAATTTTAAAGGTCTATTATCCAAAGCACTCGGCAACCTAAACCCAAACTCAATTAAAGTTTCTTTTCTGGATCTATCTCCGTTGTACATGCCTCTTATTTGAGGCAAGCTAATATGGGATTCATCAATAATCATTAAATAATCTTTTGGAAAGTAATCAAGTAATGAATATGGAGCATCCCCTGGTTTTCTGCCATCAAAGTACCTAGAATAATTCTCAATTCCATTGCAATATCCAAACTCCTTTATCATCTCCAAATCGTAATAGGTTTTTTGTTCTAATCTTTGTGCTTCTATTAATTTACTCTGGCTTTTTAGTTCTTTAAGTCTTACACGCAAATCTTCTTCTATTTGTGCTATTGCTGGTCTCAATCGCTCCTGTGGAGTTATATAATGTTTGGCAGGATAAACTGTTATTGTTTGGGCCGTTGCGAGACCCTGTCCTGAAACAGGATCCAAGGTAGAGACTCTCTCGATTTTATCTCCTAAAAATTCAACTCTTAAAGCAGAGTCAGAGTAAGAGGGGTAAATATCAATTGTGTCCCCTTTTACTCTAAAAGTTGCTCGGGCAAAATCATAGTCATTCCTTGAGTAATACATATCTGTCAGGCGCCTAATAATAGCTTCAAAGCCTGATTTCACCCCTTCCTTAATTTCTAAAATTGCATTGCCGTATTCAACAGGTGAACCTAAGTTATAGATACAAGAAACTGATGCTACAACTATTACATCTTTTCTAGTGAGTAAGGAGGTTGTTGCAGAAAGCCTAAGCTTTTCTATTTCTTCGTTAATAGATGCATCTTTTTCAATATAAGTATCTGATTGGGGGATATAAGCTTCAGGCTGGTAATAATCATAATAAGAGACAAAATACTCAACAGCATTTTCCGGAAAAATAGATTTAAATTCTTGTGCTAGCTGGCCTGCTAAAGTTTTATTATGAGAGATTACTAAAGTTGGTCTTTGGACTTTTTCTATTACATTTGCCATAGTAAAAGTTTTACCGCTTCCTGTCACCCCAAGCAAAACCTGGTGCTTTTCACCCTGCTCCACACCCCGCGCCAATTTTTCTATAGCCTCCGGTTGATCACCAGTAGGTTTAAAGTTTGAGATAATCTTAAATTTTCTCATAAAAGTCATTATAGCACCCCAACTCTGCTTACACCCCCGGGGTGGAATTGTATTGACACATCGGGATGGAGGCCTTAAAACGTTTCTTTATTTCCTTACCTTAAATGTTAAAATATGCTTGCATGGAAGATTTATACGCTATTATTTTAGCTGCTGGGAAGGGTGAAAGAATGGGAACTGAAATCAACAAAGTTACCTTGCCTTTGGCTGGTGAATCAATTATCAAAAGAACAATTAAGATTCTAAGAAATTCAGGAATAAAAAACATTGTAGTTCTTGTGGGATATGCCAGGGAATCAGTGCACAAAGAGCTGGACCAGGATATCATAATTGTTGACCAAAAAGAGCAGCTTGGAACAGGACATGCAGTGCAAACAGCTTTGTCAGGAGTGCCAAATCACATTAGTGATGTTTTAGTACTTTATGGTGATAATTCTTATCTTTTAACTAAAGAGCTGCTTACTGAGCTATTAAAGTTTCACCAAAAAGAGAATGCGGCTATTACAATGCTAACATCAGATTCAATAAGTCCAGAAGGAATTGGAAGGATAATCCGCAATGATACTGGAAAAATTACAAAGCTAGTAGAAGTTAAAGACGCAGCTAATGAAGAGTTAAAATCCAAAGAGATAAATTTAGGAATTTACATTTTTGATTCAGACTTTTTAAGAGAAAATTTACCTCTTGTAGAAAAATCAAAAGTAACAGGAGAATATTATTTAACAGATTTAATTGAAATCGCGATTTCGCAAAATAAAAAAGTTGTAGCAATTCTAAAAAAAGATATAAAATGGAGAGGGATTAATACACTGGAAGAACTGAAGGAAGCAGAAAAACTAATAAATGGATAGCTTTAAGGCTCAAGATTTTTTTAATTTAGATAACTTTGATTTTGGGGAAATTTTTGATGGAACTCAATTTGCCTGGGAGGCTATTCCTAAGATTGAGGGGTTCATTAATTCAGTTTTTGAGAAATCAGATGTAAAACCTAATCAGGCAAGCAACATATTCATTGATCCGGAAAGCTTTGTTGACCCATCAGCAAAAATAATTGGCCCAGCAATAATTCTAAAAGGAGCGCAAATTAAACCAAATTCATATATTCGAGAAAATGTTGTCATAGGAAAAAATTCAATTGTGGGTTTTGGTGTTGAAGTTAAAAATTCTCTCATCATGGAAAATTCAAGTATTTCTCATTTCAATCACATAGCAGATTCTATTATTGGAAACAAGGTTAACATCGCTGCAGGGGCTCAACTTGCAAACTTAAGGTTTGACAAACAAAAAGTAACTGTAAAATCAGGTAAAGAAAAAATAGATTCAGAGTTAGAAAAGTTTGGCGCTATTTTAGGAGATGGCTGCCAAATTGGAGCAAATGCAGTTTTAAACCCTGGAACTGTTCTTGGCAAAAACTGTGTAGTTTATCCGCTAACACAAGTAACAGGAAACTTTGTTGAAAACACTGCAATAAAGTAAAGTTGATGCTTTTTGATATTAAAATACCTAGTTGACACATTCGCATTTTATTTGGTAAAGTTACGGTATGCCTGTAACTTTGTATAAACGCCAAAAGCAAATTTTCAGATTCGTTAGAGATTATATTGATAAATATGGGTATTCTCCCACTTTAAGTGAAATTGCTGAGGCAATGGGGGTTTCTTCTTTAGCCACAGTGCACGAGCATTTACAAACTCTTGCTAGAAAAGGTGTAATCAAAAAATTTGAAGGATCTGTTAGAGGAATCGAGATTGTAGATTATAACCAGGCTACTCATTTGAGAACTGTTGAGATTCCTCTTTTAGGCTATATAGCAGCAGGTCAACCAATAATGCCCTACACTGATCCTGATGCTACTGTTGCAGTTACTTCTACTTTAGTTAATCCAAATAAAAAATCATTTGTATTGCAGGTTAAAGGCGACTCGATGATAGAAGACGGAATCTTAGACGGGGATTTCGTCATCATAGAGGAGCAAAATTTTGCATATGATGGGGATATAGTTGTGGCGCTTTTAGATAATGGTTTAGCAACTTTAAAAAGATACTTTAGAGAACCTGAAAGAATAAGATTAGAACCTGCAAATGCTGCAATGGACCCAATTTATGTAAATCCAGGTGAGGTACAAATACAAGGCCGCTGCGTAGGGGTTATTAGAAGGTTTTAACTCCCCCCAAAAAAAATTAAACTACTCTAACAGGTACTCTAACTGGAAATGTTCTTGCATAATGTCTCTCTTCAATTTCTGAAAGGACATTATCTAAACTCACTTTTCTTGAATCAGCACTTAAAGTATCAAATAGACTTCTTCGCGTAAGCCACAAACCGAACACAAATGTTCTATCCAACCCTTCATATACCTGAAGTACTTCTTTTCCATCTCCATCTTCAGAAATATAGTGATATTGTGTTGATGCCCATTCTGGATGTTGGTCAAAATTAGATCTAATTGTCTCAAATAAAAATGCTATAGATCTGAAGTGTCGCAAATCGATTTCAGAATCTCGTCTCTCCAGGCTAAAAATGGCTCAGGTACTTCTCTTCTATTCTGGCTAAATTCACTCATTTCCTTTAAAAAACCTCCCTTTCTTGGGAGGCTTATTCCTTTCTTTAAATTTTAAGCTTAGCTTAAAATTTAGCCTCCCTCAATGCCTTAACCACAATAAGGTGAGAATGAAAGATATATTTAAAAGAATTGGATATAGTAAATCTATTCATAATTCTTAATGATAACTCTTTTTTCACGATTGTCAAATTTTTCTTAATTTATAATATATATATAAAGCTATACAAATTAGAATTAAAACTATAATTAGACCGTCAAGAGAGTGAAAATATACACCTAGGGTGTCCCAATTTTCTCCAAGCACAAACCCAATGTATGCTAAAAAATATGACCAAACTAAAGATCCAATAAATGTAAGTACACAAAATCGAATTATGGGAAGCCTGGCAATACCTGCAGGTAAAGAAATAACTGTTCTTATACCGGGAAGAACTCTTGAAAGGAGAACTACCCAATCTTTATATTTATGCATTAATTTTTCTCCTAAATCTAACTCCTCTTCTGTAAAAAGAATCCATTTCCCATACTTTCTAACTAACCTTCTCACCACCTTCTCATGTCCCCAATAGCCCAGGTAATAGGCAGCCAAAGAACCTAAAAGGTTTCCAAAAGCCCCTGCAAACGCAACAGCGTGAAGGTCAAATCTGCCGGTTGAAACTAAAAAACCTGAAAAAGGTATAATTATTTCTGAAGGAAGTGGAATTAATGCAGATTCAATTGCCATAGTAATGATAATTCCTGGATATCCTAAAGTAGAGATTACATGTATGATCCAATTGGCAACGCTTTCAAGCATTTTTAAAAGTCTAAGATAGAAAATTTCTATGCACTTGTAAGTGCATCCAGGGCAAGTCCATTAGAAAAATCTGGTGTCTCTTTGGCGAAACGGCAACAGCATAGACTCCTTTTAAGATTAAAAACCTTAAAATTTCATCTTTATCCACCAACTCTCCTGATGCTATCAACGAAATTTTAAGTTTACTAAGAAGTCTCATCCCTTCATCTAAAAATTTAATGAAAGTTTCAATTCTTTCTCTATTTACTGCTTGAAGATCCTTGAGAACAAAAAAGTTTTTAAAAAGTTCGTCCAAGTTTAGAACTACTCCATCAATACCTGATAATGCATAATTTTCAATATCAAAAATATTTGAAGGGCTCCTAAATTCTACCCACAACTTAAGAGATGCCTTCCTGGAAATTCCAAGAACTGAGAGATCCCTTTTTAATTTAAGAAATTCATCTACTGATATACCTGAAGGAATTAGCGCCACAACATTTAGGAATTTTTCTCTTTTCCTAAGAAACAATAAATTCTTACACTTTCTCTCTAAACTCATCCGTTTAATTAAATCTTCATCTGTAAATTTAAAAAGTAATGGAATCTTTTGGTGGTCCTTACAACATTTAATTATTTCTCTTAGTCCCTCATCATCTTTAAACTCGCTAGTATCAACAATCGCACCATCTAAAATGTAAGGTAGAGGTAAAGATAACTGATTTAAGAAAACTTTAATAGGAAGGTTGTTTTTTTCTGCCTCTTTTCTAAAGTTAGTTACCTCAACACTAAAGATTGGTTCTTTAAGAGGAATACTGAAATTGCCAGTATGAGAAATGCTAATAAAAAAAATCCCTTTTCCATGCCCTACCTCTTCTAAAACCCATCTATACTCAAACCCCAACCCTAAAATTTTTTCAGCTTTAATCGCTAAAATATCAAGTTCTTTTAAATGCTTACTGTCAAGTTTACCTTTTTCTACTTTTATTTTTGAATCAAAAGAGTTATCTTGAAATGTAAAATCTTTTACAACATTAACTACTCCACTAGCTACTACTTTTTCTGCAAAAAAAATTGGAATACCTTTTAAAAGATTTAAATTGTTTAAAGAAAACGTTCTTTCATTGTTGATTTTTTTAAAATTACCTAGCCACTCTTCAATTAGGTCCAACCATAATTTTCTTGAATTTATTTGCCTTTCTTTTTTAAGAATCTCCTCGACAAAAAAATCAGGTGGATTTTCAAAATATTTTTTTACTTCCCTTACGCGATTTTTTAAGGATATATCGTCAATAATGAAGAATTTTTTGAAAGCTTCTTTAAAGTTTGGCGGGGAAAAAACTATTCCGTCTAAAACTGGAACACCACTCCTTTGTAAAGTTGCCAATTTTATTATCCAATCATCAACTCTTTCTTTATCCTCATTTCTTAAATATTTTATAGGCAGAAACTCCATTGTTAATTGTTAGTTGCTTCAACTATAACACTATCTCCTATAGAAATTCTATTTGAGTTTACAAATCCAGAATAAACTTCCAAAACTTTATCCACTGGTTCATTCGGTTGGTAAATTGTCAAGTCTTTATCTTTAGTTTCAGGTGCAGGAGGTTTAACATCAAGCAAAACGTCTACTACTTTCATATCGTTTATCCAAATTATATCAATTGGGAATTTCATTCCCTTCATCCAAAATCTTCTTATTTGTGGTTCCTTATAAATAAAAAGCATTCCAGAGTTGGTTGCAATAGAAACTCTACCACTTAATCCTTTTGATTGTTCTGCCTTCCCTTCCGCAATTTCTGCATTAATTACAATATCTTTGATTTGTACTTTTTTAGTAGGTAGTTTGTTTTCCCCCATAAAAGTATTTAGAAAATCCTGGTTTTTTGTCACAAAGAGTCCTGCAATAATTAAAATTAAAAGTCCTATTGTTTGAAAAACAAATTTTTTCATCTATTAACATTTTCCCCAAAGCCCTCTTAAATTTTCTCTTGCCTCTTCCTGGGCTTTAGTTAACCTTTCACTATATTTTACATCCGGCGGAAAGGTGCTCGCAAAGCCGAACCCTTGGCGCACTAAATAATCATTTATAAAAAGTAATTGCCCATCTCCTAACTTAAGATATACATACCTGAGTAACCTATTATATTTATCAGTTTCTGATATATCTTTTTCCAAATAAACAGTTTTTCCTTCAATAAGCCTTTTTGCCTCATTTGAAGCTTCTTTTCCAAAACACCCAACAGGCCGACGCGGGTCAACTGTCTCTGGAGTATCTATCCCAATAAGTCTGACTTTATTTGATGAACCCTCCAAAACAACTTCAATTGTATCTCCATCAATAACTCTTAAAACATTAGCTTTTTCGAAACCCGGTAAATTATTGTTATAAGAGCCACTTTTCTTTTCTTGAGAGTCTTCTGTTACCTCTCCTAGAACTTCTTTTAAGGGATTTTCACTTACACTTTCTATTTTTTTACTTTGCGAGTTAGAGTAACTTACTAACCCTTGGTAGAATAAAAAGCTCCCAACCCCTATTCCAAAGGTGAGTATTAAGAGTAGTTTTAAATTGTTGGGCATTTTAATTGCTAAAAACCTGGGTAATCATTAATCCGTAATCTGGATTTTCCATTATTCCAATTCCTATTTTAGCAAAATCTTTTGATAGTATATTAGCCCTATGACCTGGGGAGTTCATCAAACCTTTATGCGCTACACTTAAAGACGGGGCAAAAGCTAAGTTTTCTCCAATTACAGAAAAGTCAATTCCCGTTTTTTGTGCTCTTCCTGAAACATCCTCCCCTTCTTTTGAATAATGAGAAAAATAACCCCTTTTAAACATATCCTCGCTGTGTGCTCTTGCTATATCCGTAAGCTTTGAATCAAAAACCAAAGGGGAAACACTCCTATCCCTTCTTTCTTTATTTACAAGTTCTATCATTTGAGTCTCCAAGGTAGGGCTTGTTGAAAAATCAGAAACACTGAATCCTAAATTTACTACCTCAGAAGTTTTTGGCTTAATAGTTAGAAAAGTTATGCTTTCTCTTGATAAATCCCCAAAAACACTCTGAAGAGGTTTTTCAAGAAAATTAGTGCTTTGAGTTATCTTCTGGGAAACAGTAGAGTTGTTTATTTGTCTTTTGATAATTGGTGAAATTGGAAAACTGTCAAGTAAACTTAAAAGTATTGATATTAAAATAAGACCTTTTAAAAATGCTGGGATGATCGAAAAATAATTAAGAGAATGAAACGAGGTAGGCAATTTTATCCTACCAAAAATGAGTTTTAAAACTAATATAATAATTGCCTCAGATATTGTCCAGACTACTAAAAATCCCAAAGCAAGGGATAATGAGTGTGGAACATGAATGTATTCAAGCAGAAGCTTTGCAGCAGAGGGGTTATATTTAATCGCGATTATAAATGAAGCTATAAATGAAAACAATCCTCCTAACTCATCAAAAAAAGATCTTTTGAAGCTTTCCAATATAAAAATCAATAAAGTTCCAATTATAATAAAATCTGCAAGGTTCATAATTTATGGTAAATTAGCTAATCACTATTATATAATTAAATCATGAGTCTCACTGAAATTATTCTTTTTGGGCTCACTCTTACTGTTTTTATCGGAACGCCTTTATATCTAGGCATAAGAGGCAGAATGACGCGCCAGCGTTTTACCCACTCTAATTATTCTAAAAAAAGAGTTATTAAACTTACCATATTAAATATTTTAATGATGATTATAATGCTTTCGATTTGCCTAGCGCTTTACATTTCTATCCTTTCTCAAATCAGCAGCTTCCAGCTCGAATATCTTATTTTAAGCATTTTGCTTGTGATTATTGTTGGTCTGACATTCTATGGGGAAGGAATATATATTACTTCAATAGTGCTTGAAGCCTACACTATTCCTGAGCTGACAAAATCAGAGTTTTTTAAAACACAGCTTATAGCTTTAAAGCTTTTTCATCACCCAATCTCTCACACAATGGTTTTCTCAGGTTTTATGCTTGTACTCTTAATTCTTGCAATTTTGGAATCGTCAGTAGGAACTGGTCCTCAAAACTTAAAAACCCTTTTATTTGCAGGTGCTCTAGGAGGAGTAATTTTTGCATATGCCCAGTTAAAAAGTTCAACAGCTATTTTTAATCTTCCAGCATCTCTTATTTGTTTTGTAATACTATTGCTAAATTTTCAGCTAAGTCACCAAACTCTATCTCATTCAATAATTGGATCTTATTATTTAGTTTTCCTTGCAGTTTTTAACCTAGTTGCGCTGTCTTACGTTTTAACCTTAAAAAGGAGGCGCAAGAGAATTTTTAAACCACTAACTGAGATTCACCCAATCACTAGCAGTTAATCTTAAGATTGTCCGTTTAGTATGCTTTTTAGGTAATGAATAAAAGACTTGACAGACTAACTTTAGTTGCTTTTATATTCCTTGTTTTCATTATTGGCATCAACTTTGTGGCTGTACGTATAGGTAATCAAGAACTTCCACCATTTTGGGGAGCAGGTTCTCGTTTTGGGATTGCTTCACTTTTCTTTTTTCTAATAGCATACATTAAAGGTTTAACCTTACCTAAAGGTAGAGCATTACTTGGGGCAACCATTTATGGAATCTTAACTTTTGGGGTCAGTTATGGTTTTACTTACTTTGCACAAGTTAAAGTTCAAGCAAGCTTTGCATCTGTAGCAATGTCCTTAGTCCCCTTACTAACTTTCTTCCTTGCGGTTGTCCAAGGTCTTGAGTCTTTCAGGTGGCGAGCTCTTACTGGAGGCTTACTAGCTATTGTTGGCATCTTTCTTATTTTTCGTGATCAATTAAATTTAGCAGTTCCACTGCTCCCACTCTTGGCTATGGTTATAGCGTCCCTTTCCGCTGCCGAAACTAATATTGTAGTTAAAGGTTTTGCAAAGTCTCATCCTATTTCAACCAATGCCATTGCCATGGCAGTAGGAAGTGCTCTTTTATTGACCATCTCATTCATCATAGGTGAGCCTAAAGTTATTCCGTCATTATTATCAACCTGGATAGCGTTTATCTATCTCGTTTTTATTGGTTCCATTATTTTATTTGCGCTTTATATTTTTATCATCACGAGATGGAGTGCTTCAACAACATCCTATCAATTCGTTCTTTCACCACTTGTTACTGTAGCAGTAGCCTCTCTTTTAGTAAACGAAAAAGTTTCTCCTTTTTTTATCCTAGGTGCTTTTCTTGTCATAGTAGGGGTCTATATTAGTGCACTATCCTCTAATACACCCTCCGGGTGATTTAGCTTGACACCCTTTCTTGTGTGACCCAAGATTTTTTTCTTACGAACGACATTCTAGATGAATTTATACAAATTCTTAAGGACTGGAAAACATGCTACTACTCTCTAAACTTTTCCATCCCATTCTTTGTAAAATCTATCGAGATAACTTTTCATATACTTATGTCTTTCCCTTGCAATTTTCTTTGCAGAAGTAGTGTTCATTAAATCTTTTAAGAGTAGTAGTTTTTCATAAAAATGGTTAATAGTTGGACCTACACTTTTTTGATATTGCTCAAAAGTATTATGTAGTTCAGGTTTTATATTCGGATTATATATTTCTTTTCCCTTGTGTCCTCCATAAGCAAATGTTCTAGCAATTCCGATTGCACCAATAGCATCCAGCCTGTCTGCATCCTGAACAATCATACCTTCTATTGTTCGCATCTTGAATTTAACTCCTGCTCCTTTAAAGGAAGTTTCTTCTATGATTTCACATATATGGTTTATTACATCTTTTTGAACCTTAAGTTTTTCTAACCATTCTCGAGCAACCTTAGAGCCTGCAGTAACGTCTCCATCATTGAATTTCCAGTCAGCTATGTCATGCAACAAGGCAGCAAGCTCTACAATAAAGCTATCTGCACCTTCTTCTTTAACAATATGTTGTGCCATTTTCCATACTCGATACACATGCCACCAATCATGTCCAGAACCTTCTCCTTCAAGAGTTTTCTTCACATAATCCTGAGTTTGATCAATAATTGATTGTCTGTTACTCATATTTATTCGAACTTTTCAATTAGGTTGATACAGCAGTCTATTTCTATATAGGATGAAGCTAGTGAGGCTATTTTTCTCTAACATGCTAATTAACTTTTTTGATGCCTTTCGAACTCTCGATTATCGCCTGCTTTCAAGCTAATCAATCAATTTGCACCTTCTCAATCAAACGTTGTGACCCGCCTCGGGCTCGAACCGAGAACCAACAGCTTAAAAGGCTGCTGCTCTAACCATTGAGCTAGCGGGCCATCTGGGATCAAGATATTTTATCATTTTAAGGGTGTGCGGTCTACTAACTTATAATAAAGGGTCTACTAACTTATAATAAAGTAGGTATTGTATTTAGTACCTATAACTGGTAAAATATAGGTACTCAAGTTATTTTTAATACATTTAAGATTTATTTCTTCTACGCATTAATTCCTAACTAAGAGACTATATAAAAGAAGGTGGTGAGGCGTAAATGACAAAATTATTCGTAGGCGGGTTAATGTATTCAAAAACTAGCCAAGATCTTAAAACTATGTTTGAAGCTTTTGGATCTGTGCAATCAGCCCAAGTAATAACTGATAAATATACAGGTCAAAGCAAAGGTTTTGGCTTTGTTGAGATGGAAAATGATGAGGAAGCGCAAGCAGCTATTAAAGCACTTGATCAAACAGAACAAGATGGTAGAAGGCTTGGCGTTTCAGTTGCAAAACCCAGGGAAGATAGACCCTCGTTTGGTAATAATAACAGGGGAGGATTTAACAGAGACAGCAGGGGTGGAGGAAGAAACAGGTATTAATATTTGTTTCTCACTTAAAAGGGAGCTAATTGCTCCCTTTTTTAGGTACCGCGTACGGGAGTCGAACCCGTGATTTTCGGGATGAAAGCCCGATGTCCTAGGCCACTAGACGAACGCGGCATGCTGATAATTTTACCAGAAAAGTGTGCTTAAACCAAACTATATTGTATTCCCTCTGAGTCAAATAGTTAGAGGGGCATATTTTTAGTAGTTATTTAAGTTGAACTTACTAGATGATACCTTTTGCCAATAGAACTCAAAGGAACTATATGATCAACTCTCCCAAAAGAAATTCTGATGTACGGTCTTCCTTCCACAACTTCCATTCTTTGGAAAGAGCCAACATGCTCTAGATTATCTCGAATTTGAGTACCTGGTCTAAGCAAATCAACTATTGACCTATTATTAATTACTGTTCCTTGAATAGGGGGTAATGTAACCTGCTCTCCTGATAATTCTGGAGGTTTAGTCATATTAGCCCCCTGATTATTAAGCTAACTGGAGTATTTGTCAACT
>CAYWKL010000024.1:0-12942 GCA_964459095.1 uncultured Gammaproteobacteria bacterium | reverse complement strand
GTTGGTGAGGCAATGTTTAAAGTGCTAAAATAGCTAAGTTTGCCCCTGTAGCTCAGCAGATAGAGCAGCTCCGTCCTAAGGAGTTGGCCGTGGGTGCAATTCCCTCCAGGGGTACAAAATAATTATTCTACTCCTTGTAACATTACTACGCGATCAATATCTGACAGAGGAACTATTCCAGAAACTACTTCTGCGTTTAAAGGACTTCTCGATAAAATCATTAAATCAGCCTCATCCTCATGATTGAGTAATGTTGTGTGTTCTAAAACTTTCTCATTATAATAGACTATAACCCCACGTCTTCTTAAACAAATATCCATAAGGTTCTGTAAATCTCCCAATGTAACTTCAGTATTTTCTAAGCCGCTTTCATCACATTCAGTAAATTCCCAGTTAGTAATAATTTCATTTAAATCAGGGTTTTCTTTAAAATATCCCCTAACAGCATTCGGAAAGATACTTGCAAACATGGCTATAATATATCTGTCCTCTCTACGAACCCCTAATTTTCCATAGTAAGCTTCTTCTATTTAATTTCTTAAAGCATAATATCCTAATGAATCATTAATCCTATCTTGATCAAGATGGCTCTCGGAACCTTCGACTGTTTTAAGTATCCGTTGTGCTAACCTGGAATTATATCTAGCCAAATTATCAATAAAAGGATGAGTGTAGTAAAGGAATCCTCCTTTTGCTACAAGTTTTCTTTGATAGGGAAGCATATTAGGGTTGGGACAGTGGTATGGAACTTCACTAGTTAAAATTAGATTGTTAATCCCCTCTGCACTTAAACCAACACCAGCAACTGCAAGGTGACTAAAACCAACATTCAACCATAATCCTATTTGTTCTTTTGACACCATCTTGCAAATTGTAATGCATCTGTTCAGATTCTCCAACTATGGGTTTTACAAAGAGGTTCTATTACTGATTAATTTTTACTCTTTTAGTTGTTTGTAAACTTTTTTAACTGTATAATTTATCCTAATGAGCCTTAGGTTTTTAATAACAATTCTCACAATTCTTGTAATAGCTATTGGAGCTGGGATTGGTGTGTTTTTAGCAAAAGGTTATAGATTTTCTCCACAGGAGGTAACTTTTAAAGGCACAGGAATTATGTCTATAACCTCTTTACCTGACCAGGCTTCTGTTTATTTTGATGGGCATTTAACAACAGCAACGAATGCTAATATAAACTCCCTTGTTCCTAAAACCTATGATGTCAGGATTGTGAAAGAGGGCTTTATTCCCTGGGAGAAAAAGGTTGATATTAAAGAAGGTTTAGTTTCTGAAATTAAAGCCACACTTTTTCCTGCAATCCCCACTATTTATCCTTTAACTTATAATGGTGTAGTAAATCCTACTCTTTCACCAGATGGAGAAAAATTAGTTTTTGTTGTCCCAGGGAACGCGAAAAAAAGCGGTATTTGGGTTTGGACAATGGCAGATAGGCCTATTGCTTTTGCAAGGGGAGCTGAACCACATCAGATTTCTGAGCCCCAGGAAGGTATGGATTTTACCAAAGCTACTTTTAAGTTCTCACCAAATACAACACAAGTTATGGTGACTCTTCCTGATAGAACCTTGCTTTTGAATTTAGACACCCTAAATGATCCTCCCAGGGATATTAGTGCTACAGTAGGGCCTACTTTAGATGATTGGGAAGAGGAAGTTACGACAAAAAATGCTGCAACAATTCAGGCAGTTAAAGATTTATCTTTACGCAAGATTGCATCAGCTGCAGCAAATTTAGCCTGGTCACCAGATGAGAAAAAGTTTCTTTACTCAGATAAAGTCGCAGTTGAAGCAAGTGAGCAACCTTTAGATGAACCTGAAGAAAAAATTAAATATAAAGTTACAGACCTTGCAACAAAAAAAACCTATACTTTGCCAGAAGCTAATTTTGCTATCTGGCTTGCAGATTCAAGGCACATTCTACTTGTAAAGCAAAATGAGCCAGCTTCAGACAACCAGCCTGAAACACCTTACAGTACAATTTCAGTAGTGGAATTGGACGGTGGAAATGAAGCAATTATTTATGCTGGGAATTTTGACCCAAGGTATGTTTTTCCTTGGCCTGATGCCTCAAGAGCTGTTTTAGTTACAACCTTCCCAACACCTACTGCTCTTACTCCAAACCTATATGGGGTTAATTTAAAATAGCTCAAATCTTAGAACTCAAATCGCAAATCTATATCTTAAATCTTAAAATTTTTATAATTTTAAATTTTAGTTTTGAGTTTTGAAATTTGAATTTTGACATTGTTTGCTCCATTTAGTGTATCTTGTGACCAGGTAGAAGTTAGGGTATATTTGGACGGTAGATGATAGAAGGTAGAAGGTAGTGTATTGAAGGTAGAGGATAGACATCTATCTTCAATCTTCCATCTTCAAAATTCCATACTCCATCTTCCATAATCTATCGTCTTGTCTAATATGTTTAACTTCAGTAAGCGCATTGGAATAGATCTTGGTACTGCCAATTCATTGGTTTATTTAGCAGGATCAGGAATTGTTTTAAATGAGCCTACTGTTGTTGCAATTTCTACTGATGATAACAGAGTTTTGGCTGTAGGAAATGAGGCCAAAGAGATGTTAGGTAGAACTCCTGGAAATATTATGGCCTCACGCCCTATGAAAGAGGGAGTTATTGCAGACTATGTTATCACTCAGGCTATGCTTGAGTTTTTTATAGACAAAGTTTGTGGGTCAACAAGGATTTTTAAACCAGAAGTTATGGTTTGTGTTCCTGCAGGGGTTACCTCTGTTGAAAGGAGAGCAGTTTTAGATGCCACGCTTTCAGCTGGTGCTAAAACTGCTTTTTTAATTGATGAGCCCTTGGCAGCAGCAATTGGAGCTAATATCCCCATTGCTAACCCTTCTGGCAATATGATTGTAGATATTGGTGGGGGTACAGTTGAGGCTGCAGTAATTTGTTTAGGAGGAGTTGTGGTACACAATTCAGTTAGAGTCGGCGGGAATAAAATTGATGAAGCCATTCAAACTTACACTAGGAAAAAATATAACTTAATAATTGGGGAGCGTCAGGCTGAGGAGATTAAAATTAGAATTGGAAATGCTGTCTTTGGTAATTTAAGTGATATTAAGAAGATGGAGGTTAGGGGCAGAGATGGTCCAACAGGCTTGCCTAGAACTGTTGTTTTATCGTCTGATGAGATCACTGAGGCTATTTCTGATCCACTAAGAAAAATAGTAGGAGCTGTTAAGGGAGTATTAGAACAAACTCCTCCAGAGCTTGCTTCAGATATTATAGATAAAGGAATAGTGATGAGCGGAGGAACATCAATGCTTAATAATATAGAAAGACTAATGACTGATGAAACAGGAGTGCCTTGCCACACAGCGGAAAATCCTTTACTTTCTGTTGTCCTAGGCACAGGAATGGCACTTGAGAATTTAGACCTATATAAGAGGAGCGTTAGTAAAAGATGAAATGGGGTAATCGTGGTGTCATTCCCGCGAAAGCGGGAATCCAATCTGTCATTCTGAACGTGTTTCAGAATCTAGATTCCGGATCAAGTCCGGAATGACAAAAATATTATAGAAAATTTTTCTTCCTATATACCATATACAATATACTCTATACTAATTACATGGTTATTGGTTTTGATGCCTCAAGGGCTTTTTCTAAAGAACGAACTGGTACTGAGAATTATTCCTATCAGCTTCTAAAAAATTTAATCAAACTGGATAAAGGAAACCTCTATAAAGTTTTCATAAGACCTGGGGCAAAAATAGATCTTAAATTTCCTCTAAATTTTCAGGTAGAGTTAATTGATTTTCCAAGGCTTTGGACACAAGCAGGGTTAGCGATGGAAACTTTTCAAACTAAACTGGATGTTTTATTTGTGCCATCCCATACGCTTCCTCTAATTAGAAAACCAGGTCTAAAAACAGTGGTTACTGTACATGATTTAGGAGCAGAGTATCTGCCTCAAATGCATCAGGTTAAACAAAGATTATATCTAAACTGGATGACAAGGTTTCAGCTAAAATCAGCCACAAAAATAATAGCTGTTTCTAATGCTACAAAAGAGGACTTAATCAAAAAAGTGAGGATAGATCCTAAAAAGATTGAAGTTATTTATGAAGGGGTAGATAGAGATTTATTCAAACCTGTAAAAAGCGATATATTGAGTGATGTTTTGAAACACTATAACCTAATACCTAAAACCTATTTCCTCTTTGTTGGGACAATTCAGCCAAGGAAGAATTTAGAAAGGTTAATAAGAGCTTATGCAGCTTTCGCTCAGCAATCTCGCTCTCTTGTTCGCCAACGCAAGCGTCCTGCGGTCTTTTGGACCTCGGATACGCTCTCCGGCGCTGCGCCGGATCGTCTAGGGCTCACTGCGTTCGGAGACAGCTTCGCTCCTGATCTGGTATTCGTTGGGGGGAGAGGTTGGCTCTCTGATGAAATTTATGAACTTCCTAAAAAACTTGGAATAGAAGATAAAGTAAAGTTTCTGGGCAGAGTAGAGGATAAAGATTTGCCTGCTTTATATTCTGGAGCTTTGGCTTTAACATTCCCTTCTTTATTTGAAGGATTTGGGCTGCCTATTTTAGAAGCTTTTGCTTGTGAGTGTCCTGTAATTACATCAAACTATTCATCAATGCTTGAAATTGGATCAAGCGCAGGATACTTAGTTAATCCTGAAAGTGAAGATGAAATTGCAAATGCTCTCAAATTTTTCCTGAATGAGGAGAATAGGGAAAAATTTATTAAAAAAGGCCTAACTAGGGTAAAATTATTTAACTGGGAAAAAACAGCTAAAGAAACTTTAAAAGTTTTAAAGGAGGTTGGAAATGATTGAAGAAAAAATATTAGGAGTAAAAGTAGATTTTATAAATTTAGAAGAGGCTTTAAGCCTCATTTCATCATGGCTAAAAAAGGGAGGTAAGTATTATATTGTGACGCCAAATGTAGAAATAATTATGGCAGCTCAAAAAGATAAAGAATTAAAGAGTATTTTGAATGATGCTGATTTATCTATTGCTGATAGTTTAAGACTAGATTGGGCTAGTAGGATTTTGTTGAGCAATTTTTTTCAAAAGATACTTCTTTGGCCTTTTTTTCTTTTTCCAAGGCTCTTACCAAATCCCAAACCTTCTTTAACTGGAACTGATTTAATGCTAGAACTTATTAAACTAGCCTCAGAAAAAGGATTTAAAGTAGGATTGTTAGGAGGTAAGGAAGGAATAGCAAAAAAAGCCTCTAAAAATCTAGATAAGAAACTCCCTGGGCTAAAAGTAGTTTATGCAGAAGATGGTGGGAATATAAATTCTTCTGGTGAAGAGGTAAATAAAGACTTCCATAATACAAAATACATAATACAAAATACAGATTTTTTATTTGTAGGTTTTGGTCATGGGAAGCAGGAAAAATGGATTAAGAATTATAAAAATAAGGTAAATGCTAAAGTTTTTATGGCTGTGGGTGGAGCGTTAGATTACTTCTCAGGTAAAGTCCCAAGAGCACCAGAAGTAGCTAGATTGTTAGGGTTTGAATGGTTATACAGATTAATTTTACAACCCTGGAGAATTAAGCGTTTTGGAAGTTTAGTAAAATTTGTCTTTTTAGTTTTGGTTTATAGGAAAAGCTAATATGTATTAATTAGCAGATGTATACACTATATTGCTAAAAATTAATAACTAGTACTTGATGAGCCTTGTGAGCTAGTTTTTTGTGTTATACCCAGGAGCCACAAAACAGCCTCTTTCTTATAACGCCTATCTCCTCTTGAATTTATTCTTATTGCAGGGAGTTTTCCTCTTTTACCCCATCTTTTAATAGTTAAGGGAGAGACTCTTAAAATTTCCGCTACTTCTTTAACAGTTAATAGATCAGGGAGCTTTTCAAGTGATAACTTATCTGCCATAGTTAGTTTTGAGTTCGTTGTTTAAGTTGATAGAAATCAAACATCTACTAACTACCAACCAATAACTAAGAACTAATCAATGTATATCATATATTTTCAGACAGTGTCAAGATATCAAATGAGTATCTAGCTGCCAGAGTCAAGCTTCGCTTTTAGCGGGTATTTTATATATGGTATATAGAGGCAAAGTTTTGTTTTAGCTTCATTTGCCGTTTCTTTAAGAAATACGTAGCCTTTACAAGACATCGATCTTTGTAAAAAGCGAAGTATTTCGCAAGCTGACCGTTAACTGATTAAGTTTTTATTGCAAATCAACTTGAGCTCCAGCAGCTACTAATTTAGCTTTTGCCTCCTCAGCGGTCTGCTTATTAACCCCTTCTAAAACTGGTTTTGGTGCACCTTCAACTAAATCTTTAGCTTCTTTTAATCCTAAAGTTTGAACTAATTCTCTTACTGCTTTAATAACTGCAATTTTATTAGCTCCACCTGAAGCTAAAATAACATTAAAAGTTGTTTGTTCTTCCTGTGGTTCTCCAGCTGCTTGCCCTGCACCGGCTGGTGCGGCGGCCATAGGTACGCTTGCTGAAACTCCAAATCTGTCTTCAAGAGCATGCACTAAATCAGCAAGTTCTAAAACAGAAAGCTTTTCTATTTTTTCAATAATACCTTCTAAGTCTTTTGAAACTTCTTTTTTGGGTCTCTCTTCTTTTTTCTCCTCAACTTTTGCTTCTTCTTTAGGAGCTTCTACCTCAGGAGCTTTTTTCAAAACCTCAGCTGCTTCTTTTGCTGGTTCTGCTAGTGGAGCTTCTTTTATTGTATTTTCATCCTGTACTGGAGCATCTTGTGGTTTATTTTGTGTATCTTGCATAATAACAATTGTCATTCTGAGGCGAAGACGAAGAATCTACAGACTTAAATCTTGAGATCTTTCGCTTACGCTCAAGATGACATTTGTGTGTCACCCCCCTTCGAACTTTTAATCTGATCTAATATATAAACTAAGTTTCTTAAATTAGCTTGCAATACTCCAACTATTCCATAAAGTGGAGCTCCTAAACTTCCAACAACTTTTGCCTTCAGTTCATCTTTAGAAGGCAAAGCTGCTAACTTTCCGATCTCAATATCAGAAATAAATTCTCCTTCAAAAATCCCTGCTTTAACTCTACCTGTTTGATTATCTTTGAATGCTTTAACAAGAGTTTTTATAGGTGTGATCTCGTCATCATAGACAAAAAGGGTGGCAATAGGACCTTCAAAGAGTGAGGAGTGAAGAGGATCGAGTGATGAGTCTTTTGGATTATTAAGAGCCAGTTTAAGTAAATTATTTTTAGTGATAGTAAACTCAGATTGCTGATCCCTTAAGGATTTTCTGAGTTCTGAAAGCTGGTTCATTTTTAAGCCTTTATAATCTGCAAACACAACAGATTTAGCTTTAGAAAGCTTATCTTTTAGTTCAATTACTAAATCTTGCTTTTGTATACGTGTCTTAGGCATGAATTACTCCTTCGTCGTCCTTCTTGCTTTCAGCAATAAAAAACCTCGCTTAAGCGAGGAATAAATAAATATTGTATTTCTCTATTCACTTCGCTCAATCGAAAAATATTCTTCGAGCGTAGTCGAGAAGTACCATTCACCTCGGTGAGATTTATCTACAACTTCATTACAATCCTGAGCGAAGTCGAAGGACTCACTGTCTTAAGCTAAAATCTGGCAGTGAGGTATTTTCACAAAGCCTTGCGGCTTCATTATCGTCCCCGCTGAAGCGTTTGACGACTGAGTTCGGGATGGAATCAGGTCGGACCACTTCGCTCAAACCACCAGACTAATAGTATAAAGTATTTTGTATTTAGTATCAAGTAGAAAGACCTACAAAACTTTTTACTAGAATATCCCTTCATATTAGGCTATCAGAAAGGGTGTAAAGCTAAACCACCCGGAGGGTGTCCAGAGTATTTATTCCCACTCCATAGTAGCTGGGGGTTTGGTGGTTATGTCATAAACTACTCTAGAGATCTTGGGAACTTCATTTACTATTCTGGAGGATATTTTTTGCAATATTAAATAGGGGATTTGTGCAAAAGTTGCAGTCATAACATCTTTTGATTCAATAACACGCAGTGCGATTACTTCACCGTAGAACCTTTCATCCCCTTTAACAGCAGTAGAGGAGGCTCCTGTTAGGATAGGGAAGCTCATAAATACTTTATCTAAAAGATCTGCTTTTTCCAGCTCTTCTAAAATAATCTTGTCAGCCTGTTTTGCTTTCTCTAATCTTTCCTTTGTTACTTCACTCCTAATCCTTACAGCATAACCCGGGCCAGGAAAAACCTGTTTTTCTATAAATTCTTTAGGTAAACCTAATTTTCTACCTAAATCCCTTACTTCATCTTTATACATATTTCTTAAAGGTTCTAGAAGTTTTAATTTCATTTTCTCAGGAAGTGCAGCCACATTATGGTGTGACTTAATTTTGTCAGCATTCTTGCTTCCTTTCGACTCAATTACATCAGAGTATATCGTACCCTGCATCAAGAACTTAATATCATAACCTAAGTGTTTGAGTCTTTGTAACTCCCTTTCGAATAGTTCTATATAAAAAGCTCCAATAATTTTTCTTTTTTCTTCTGGATCTGAAACTCCTTTTAGCTTTTTTAGCATTTCTTCTTCACAACTTATAACCCGCGGTTTTATTCCAATTTTTTTAAATATTTTTTTTACCCAATCAGTATTTCCTTCCCTCATTAACCCATTTTCAACATAGACAGGGAAGAATTGTTTGGGAACTGCTTTGGTAACGAGAGTTGCAGCAACAGTTGAGTCAACTCCTCCTGATACCGCCCCAATTACAAAAGATTTACCGACAACTTGCCTAATATTTTGGATAAGTCCATCAACTGAATTAGTATGATCTACTTTTGTACTAGTCTGAGTAAGTTTAAGAAAATTATTCAGAATCTGCATACCATTTTCTGTGTGTTCTACTTCAGGGTGGAATTGCACTCCGTATATATTTTTCTTTGGATTCTCTACAAAAGCATATTTAACGCTTTCTGAGGTGCCTAAAATTTTAAAATCTTTTGGCATTGAAATAACTTCATCACCGTGGCTCATCCAGACGCGAAATTGCTGGGGCAATTTCGGAGTGATGAGTGATGAGTGATGAGTGATGAGTCTAAGCTCAGCTGGACCATACTCCTTGCGTCCAGAAATAACTTTTCCGCCTAGAAGATGGGAAGTAAGCTGGAGTCCATAACAAATACCAAGAATGGGAATGTTAAATTCAAATATTTTAGGATCTATTGCGGGAGCTCCTGGATTATATACAGAGGCTGGACCACCAGATAAAATTATTCCATTAGGTTTTTGTTTTTTTATTTCTGAGAGAGCATCTTGAGGAAGGATTAGCTTTGAATTTGCACCCAACTGCTTTAGGCGGCGCGTAATTAAGTGTGCAGTTTGTCCACCAAAATCAACTACAAGTACCATAATCTATTATATAACATTTTACTCTTAAAGTCATTTGAGTGGTATACTAAGTTTATGGTTGGAGAAGAAGCAGGATCTTCTATACCTGAAAGCGTAGTAAATCAAAATCAAAAACCTGAAGCTAAAAAGCCTTCTAAAGTAGACGAAGTCAAAGCTGACTTACAGGTAGGTGAGTCATCTAGAACAATTTTGGAATCTCTTAGTTCTGGGCAACCTACTTCCCAAGGATCTGAAACCAAACTAGAGAAACCACCCCAATTTATCCGTCAGTTTTCAAAAGAAAAATCTAAAGAGGAACGGAGTGCTTTGACAAAGGATATTAGGGCTAAAAGAAATGAGCATTTCCAAAGAGAAAAAGATTTAAAAGAGCGACAAGGACAAGTGAAAGAACAAGTTGAACAGAGTGAGGCGGAAGTTAGTAAGGAATTAGCAGAATTGAGAGGATTAGAAGAAAAAATTGCAGCTCTTTCAGGATCAAAAGGTGTGCCTGCTGAATTTGAGGAAGCCAGAGAGATGATTAATGCCTTTTATGAATCAGAGAAGAAAAAATGGGAAAATGCACCTTATGATAAAGAAGAAGTTAAGAAATATTTTTCTGAGGATCATTTAAAATCATTATCTCTACAGGAATATATATTGCTCTTAAAAAGGTTTCCCAGCCATATGGTAACGCATGTGACAAGACAGGGGATAAGAGAATCAATATTTGCTTATCATAATGCAGGGGTAGATCAATTCTCAAATGGGTTTGTGGAAATATTAAAGGACGGTCAATTAAATTCTGCTTTAAGTGCCTATCTCTCAGAGGGTTTAACAAAAGAAGCGGTTGTTAAATTTCTTCATTTGGATCAAATTGATTCAAAAGAACAAGCTCTAAGAATCCTAAGTAGATTAAAACAACAAGGTGGTTCTGCAAGTTATAGCGATCGGGCAGCAGTTCATTTTGCCGCTGAAGAGGTAGCAGATCGATTGTATGGAGCTGAACATGGTAATGAAATTTTCTTTACCTTCCCTTCCGCATACATCGCCTCACAATTCTTTTTTAGCGGGAGCTTAACGGAAGGAGGAAGTGGAATACATAACGATATTTGGGTTTGGAATAAAGATCAAACAGGAGAAAAAATATTAGATGATAAAGGATTGGATATAAATGCTGGACTTGTCTTTATTCCTGCGGAAGCCAGGGTAAATCCCCAGACTGGATCAAAGTTTGAACTCGATGGTATGGGTAACCCCATTATTAATCAGAAAAATTTAGGTACAGTTAATAGGATTATTAATAATCCAGACTTTGGGGAATTTGCTACAAAGGCAGGAGAAATAGAAAGCAAATTATGGGTAGAGTACGATGAAAGTAGGAAGCAACAACTAGAAGCAGACCGAGATGGTTTAAGAATTGAGCTTAAGAAGCATTTTGGTATTTTAGATCCTAAGTTACAAAACGTGATTTTAAAGAATGCATGGGAGTTTTGGCACTGGCAAGAAAGAGCAAACGTAGGCGAGAATGTCAAACCTGCACTGGATCAAGTAATCGAAGAGGCCTTAAAAGCTGAAGGGATATATCTCACTCTCACTAAAGATGCCATCTCATCTAAAGAATACTGGGAGAATTTTTTTGCTCAATCTACTCATTTGAAACCAAGTAAAATTGTTTATTACAAAGAAAAAGACCCCACAACCGCCTTAAATAACTGGAGGAGAAACAATGGGTTATTAAAAACATCAGAGAAGTATGATTTAGGTTTCCATGAAAATGCTACTACTGGTAGTTCACAAGAGGTTGATGCTAAAGATAGATTCGTATCTCTTGCTAAAGATGTGGTAGAGGAATATTATTCAGATTTATCTACAGCTGCATAATCTTTAAATTTTAATTAAAGCTTCTCTTTCTGGCCCAACCCCTATTAAGGATAATTTAGCCCCAGGAAAAAGTGCCTCTATAGCTTTGCAGTATCTTTGAGCTTCTCTTGGTAAATTATCAAATTTTCTAATTTTACTTAAATCTTCTTTCCAGCCTTTAAAGCTTTGATACATAGGCTCACACTTTTTCAAAACCATATCATCAGAAGGGAAGTCCCTCATTCTTTTTCTATCAAATCTATATTCAGAGCAGATACGGACTTCCCCCATCCCGCTTAAAATATCAAGCCTGGTTAAGGCTATATTTGTAAAACCATTAACTTTGTGAGAATAAGCGGCAGCAACTCCATCAAACCAGCCAATTCTTCTTGGTCTCCCTGTAGTTGTTCCAAATTCCCCTGCTTTCTGCCTGATTTGGTCCCCAACAGTATCTTTAAGTTCTGTAGGCATGCCACCTGAACCTACTCTTGTTTGATATGCTTTAAAAACACCAAAACTTTCAGTTAAATTATTAGCAGGAATACCTGAACCCAAGAGCAGTCCATTTATAGTTGGGTTTGAACTAGTTACATATGGGTAAGTACCAAAATCAAGATCGATTAAGGCACCTTGCGCCCCTTCTATTAGAATCTTTGAACCTTTTTCCAAAGCCTGCCATATGATTGTATTGGTATCTGTGATGAGCTCATCAAGCATTTTTGACCAAAGCCTAATATATTTTTCATAATAGCCTGGCTTAAATTCCTCTGGCAGGGGAGCCTTCTTAAAAATTTGGGATTCTATATTTAATACATTAGCCAGCTCTATCCTAAATCTCCTAGGATTTTTTATTAAATGAGCTCTTAAACCAACTCTTTTTACTTTGCTTGTATAGGCTGGTCCAATCCCCCTAACTGTTGTACCTATTTTAGCTTTTCCTAATTTTTCTTCCTGCATCTTATCCAAATAAATATGGAAATCTAAAATTAAGTGGGCATTCTCAGAAAGATATAAATTGTTGGTTTTAACTCCTCTTAGGTTTAAATCATTTATTTCCCTGATTAAAGTGTTAGGATTTACAACAGTGCCCTGGGAAATAATATTCTTGGTTTTAGGGTTAAAGATGCCTGAGGGGATTAAATTAAGTTTAAAAGTGCCTTTTTTATTAATGACTGTGTGTCCTGCATTGTCTCCACCTTGGGCTCTTATAACTAGATCAGCATCTTGTGCAAAATAATCTATAATCTTACCCTTACCCTCATCACCCCATTGCCCACCAACTACAGCTTTAACTTTTGAGGATTTACCCATGTAAGGACTATATACTCATTTGGTTTAAGTTTCAACCAAGGAGTTTAACCAATTGAGCTTGTATAGCGTGGTCTAGCAATTCTTCTTAAATCCTCTGCCAAAGAGTGAGCTAAACTTATAGAAGGGAGAGAGATGCGATTTTGTAGAATTGGGTCTAATTCATTCATGTAGAGTGACGAGCATTCCGGATATGGAAGACTAACGGCATGAGCAAAGATTTTAGGGGGAGCAAGGAAGTTTGTCAACCCGTAAATTTTATAAAACCTATAGTCACTTCTGCCAAGTTTTAGAAATATCTATAGGGGGTAAGCTGAGAGATATTTAACAAGGGGATTTTTAGCTTTTTGGATAAGTTTTTTATCTGCAGTGTAAAAAGGAAACTTTAAGGTTTGCGCTAAAGCAATATAGG
>CAYWKL010000023.1:0-14620 GCA_964459095.1 uncultured Gammaproteobacteria bacterium | reverse complement strand
TTTCGCCCATTGTCGAATATTCCCAGTTGCTGCCATCCGTAGATGTATGGGCCGTGTCTCAGTCCCATTGTGGCTGACCATCCTCTCAGACCAGCTACCCGTTGTCGCCTTGGTAGGCCATTACCCCACCAACTAGCTGATAGGACGCAGGCTCATCTAGAAACGACTTACGTCTTTAGACTTTCGTCCACATACTGAATTACCCCCTCTTTCGAAGGGCTATGCAATATTTCTAGGTAGATTCCCACGTATTACTCACCCGTCCGCCGGTACCCGCCCTCACTGCCTTTCGGCTGAGAGGTGGACCCCTTGACTTGCATGCTTAAGGCACGCCGCCAGCGTTCATCCTGAGCCAGGATCAAACTCTCAAATAAAAGTTTCCTAACTTAAAGATTACGCTGGAAAAAAATTAATCTTTCCGCGAATTCATTAGTTTTTGGAATTGACAAGTTGACTTACTTGTCTTTAATTTCCCATCACTTTTTCGGGCACAAAAAAACCGAAAAAGTGGTTTCATTTTCGGTTGTTAAAGAGCTATAGATTGTGAGTAGTTTTCTTTTTGTTGAACTTGCTCCAGTCTGCCCAAATTTTAGGCTTTGATATTTTAACTTAAAGAAGGAGAATATGTCAACCTCAGCTTCAAGCTGCTCTTTTAAGTTCTTCTTCCTCGTAAATTACCTCTTCTACTCCATTATCTTCATTATCAAAAGATCCATCCCTGATAATTGCCCTGAATCTGGCCCCATCAGTTTCCTCTCTAGAATCAAGTTTCACTAGCTCTAATCTTGGCTTATTTGATTCTTCACCGCTATCAAATCTATAAATTATTGCATTTTCGCCCTCCCAAACACTTCCGTGTTTGATATTTCTTTTCAAGAATCTATTAAAAACTTCCTGGAGCCTAACCGCGGTTTTTAACCTACCCCCTTTTCTTAAAGCTTGCCAAATTATTTCCCCAACATGCTCCATTCTGGTAGGTTCTAGTACTTTAAGCACTGAAGCTGCATGATCAAAATCTTCAGAATTAGGCTGTACTACCTCCATATGAGCACCAGGGGTGAAGGGTTCTGTCTGTTCTGAAGTAATAAGCTCTACCGAACCTCCTATTAAAACTCTATCTTCTAGAACATTAATAGGACCTTCTTCTCTGCTAAGAGTTCTAGGAAGAGTAGCTACTTCACTGATCCCTTTCTTTTTAAATAACTCCAGTTGTACTATCCTACGTCTAAAAAATTCTACTATTTCAGCCATATTATCCTATATTTTACTCTTAAATATTTATTAATCAAGAAAGAGACCATGACATTAATTTAAACTTAGGATAAAATTTTTATTGTTAGTCTGCCTACTTTTCTAGGAAGTTTTCTGTCTGTGGTGATAAACACTTTAACGCCAGCTTCTATGGCAGAGGCTAAATGGATAGCATCCGGAGCTCTTAGGCTGGGATATGTTGCTCTCAATTTTGCAGCCACACGGGCTATCTGTCTGTTTACATCTAAAACTGTAAATATCCCTCCGCCAGTCAAAAAGCTTTCATATTGGTTTAACTTTTTTTGTAGGCCTTTCTTATATATCTTGACCAAAAATTCCTCAAATACCAAAACAGAAAGAAAAATTTTGGACTTAGGCTGTATAATTTTCTTTAAAAGAGTTCGGGCGCGCTCACCAGACTCATCTGATCTCTCGTAAGCGTAGACAAATATATTAGTATCTAAAGCTATTCCCATGAATCACGTTCTTCTTTAAGATACTTCTCTCTGTCCTCCCCTTCCCAAGGATCTTTAAGCTTCTTTAGATAATCATCAGGCCATTTCCATTCTTTCTTTTTCTTAGCTTTTGAAAGCACAACTTTTTCTCCCACCACTTCCACATTCATCCTTTGTCCAGGCTTGATTTTGATTTTTTTCCTGGCCTCTTTAGGAATCACTACTTGATATTTAACATTTACTAAAGTTTGTATCTGCATATGTATTACAATTTACTAAAGCGTAATACGAAAGTCAATACTTAAGTTTTCTTTATCACTTGATATAACACTATCCCTAAAGAAACCATGACATTAAGACTGATATTGACTCCAAACATAGGAAGCTCAACTATAGCATCTGCTAAATCCAGCACTTCTTCAGAAACCCCCTCACTTTCATTCCCCACAACTAAACAGATTGGTAGGGTGTAATTAAATTTATCATATTGAACACTTTTACTACTCTGTTCAATTGCAATAATTTTGACTTTTGAGTTTTGACTTTTGAGTTCTTGGATAGCTCCGACGGCCGTCGGAGCGTAACTCCAAGTCACCCATTCAGTAGTATTAATAGAAGCTTTCTTAATCCTGTGGTTTGGTGGAGTTTCTGTCTTGCCGCAAAGAAAAATTTTTCTTGCTGCCACAGCATCAGCTAACCTAAAAATAGACCCAATATTATATGTATCCAAAACATTATCCAAGACAATATAAATTTCATTCCTTTTACCTGCCCCCTGCACCCTATACCCTACCCCCTTTCTCAGCTCCTTAGCATTAAGCTTAAACATGACCAAATTATACCTTAAATAGTTGACAGGTTCTAAAGAATGAAAGACAATAAATTGTAATGGATACTTCTGCCCCAGAGGTTTTGCAAAAACCGCAGAACAAAAAAAACTTAAGCTTAGTGATTGGAGTATTAGTACTTTTTTTGATCCTTATACTTCTTGCTTTCTATTTAGGTAAGCTTGATTTGTCTAATTTAACAAAAACTCCTGTAAGTAAAGTTGAAACTGTAAAAGTTGCTCAAATCCAAACAAGCCCGCTTTTAAGCAACCAAACAGCTCTTGCCAGAGGAACAATAATATCAAAAACTGAAAAAGAAATTTCTGTAAAGGGTGAAAATGGTCAAACAGATACATTTGAACTAAAACAGCCTGTTGTTATATATAATCAAGCAACCTCATCTGCTACTTTAGGCTCTATAGAACTTGATAAACCTGCAATCATAACTTTAGAGCTTAAGGATAATAAATATAAAGTAATTTCTATCTCATATTTCATTCCGCCTCCTCCCCCTTCTGAAGCTACTAGAAAATGAGACTTATTAATTTAAGTGTATTTTTAAATATTTCCTCTTTATTGTTGGGGATTTTATCTATACTAGTATTTGCCCCAAGTGTACTAGCAGCTCCCACAACAACCTTAACAGTTTCTGAATCACCTAATAGTAGCGGTTGGTATCAATCTCTAACTGCGACTTTAAAATGCAACCCTGGTTCTGGGGGAACAGGTTGTGTCACAAAATATTGTTACTATGATATAAGCAGTTCCCAATGTACTCCCTCAACAACTTACTCTTTTCCCTTTTCTATTCCAAATTCCGGCAAATATAAAATAAGGTATTTTTCCCAAGATTCAACCGGCACACAAGGAACCCAAACTTCTTCTGAATATGACCTTGATAATCTTAAACCTACAACAACTTCTTCGATAGGCTCTCAACCAAATAGCGACGGTTGGTATAATTCAGGTGTCACAATTACCCTAGATCCTTGCAGTGATAATTTAAGCGGTTGTGGTTCAAGAAATTACACTACGGATGGATCTGATCCTAATAACAATTCCTCAAGTGTCAACAACAACCAAAATTGGAAATTCAGCATTAACAACACTGGGATCTATACTGCTAAATACTCCTCTCGCGATAAAGCTGACAATAGAGAACAAGCCAAAACAGTAAGCCCTAACCCGATTAAGATAGATAAAGATGTACCTGTACCAATCCTAACTTTAGGGGGAACACTAGGGACTAACGGGTGGTATACATCTGATGTGAGTGCAACCATTAATTGTGACAATGACTTTAGTGGATGTAAATCATATAAATATTGTGTTGGGGCTTATGGTACAACCTGTACCCCAAACTTAAACGGTCAAACTTTTACCATATCTACTAATGGCCAATATACTGTCAGGTATGAAGCAACAGATTATGCTGGGAATAAGGATTCAGGAAAAGGAAAAGATGTATTTATAGATAAATCTATTCCTACTTCAACTTTTGCTGTAACTGAAGTACATAACGGAGTGTTAGTAACTCCCAATAGCAACGGCTGGTATAACCAAAGTAGTATTAAAGTAGCAATTAACTGCAGTGCAGGCGTAAGTCAGTGTGATATATACCGCTGCGTTGATGAGAATAATACCTGCACTCCTTTACTTCAGCCAGGAAGTAAAGATGAATTTGATGTAAGCGGCAGTAATATCCATTACGTCAGGTACTATGCTCAAAATAAGGCTGGGGCAAAAGAGAATTTAAAGACTGAAATTATTAAAATAGACAATAACAATCCTGTTCCAAAACTAAATTATATTAATGAATTTAATTTTCCAGATAATAATGGCCAGCCAAAGAAAATTTCAATAAGTTGTATTGATGATGTTAGTGGCTGTCAAACTATTAAATACTGTACCAGCACTTCCTTTAACGACTGTACCCCAACTATTCCCTATACTGATCCTCAAACTGTCCCCTCAGATGCCAAACGGATAAATTATACAATGACTGACTTTGCAGGAAATAGCACCAGCGGTAAACAAAACCTTTATCTTCCCTCTGGCGAAGATGCATGTACAATCAGGGTATATAAGGATGATGGCGCTGGTTCAGTTGATCCTTCAAAAAGAGTATTTATTTCCAGGGGGACAGGAAATTCAAATATGACTTTGGTAGCCGGGCAATCCTATTTTGTAGATCTACAAGTTAGGTCTGGATTCTGGCAGGATGGGTGTAGCGATTGTGGTAATGCTCACAGACAAAAAGTATTTGAACTGGATCCTATCAAGGTAGACAGAGATAATAAAACTTTTTACGATGCCAATGGGGTCAATACAGGACCCAATAGGGATGATATTTTAAACACTCTACACGGTACCTGGGACCCTGTAACAGGTAAAGATAACGGAGTTTTAGACCCAGCAGCGCCTCAAAAAAATAATAAAGTTGGTCCCTGGAGATGGAAGTTTACACCAACAGTAGTGGGTAACACTGTTTTTAATGTTAATTTTAGCAATGACATCAACAATTATTCAGGTGGGGATCAATGCACCAGGACAACAGGTGTAGTAACAATCAACAATTCTCCTCCTGGGGAATTCGAAATTACAAGTGTTGAACCTAATCAATGTACTATCTCTCAAATTCCCTCAATAACTTTAACTTGGACTGCCTCAGCTGGTGCTGATTTTTATGAGGTTTGGAGATCTGATGATTTGAACTTGCCAATTGCTACAAATATACCCTCTACACAACTTAACTATGTAGATACAAATGTAGAACCAGGAGTAAATTATAGTTATTACATATATGCAATGAAAAGCTCAGGCGGAGAACCTGCAGAGGCTGGATGGTCAGGTAGTGCTATCCCTCCTAATTGTGAACCACTGCCAACAGTTGATTTAAAAATGGTCATAGGTTTAAATATTTATGATAATCCTCCTCCTATTAATTCAGGCACTAATGTTTCACTGCAGTGGGAAACTTCAAGTTCCCCAACTTCTTGCACAGCAACATCAAACCCAACAAATCCTGCTTGGAGTGGATCTGTAGGTGTACAACCCTTAAACTCCTCTCCTTTAGGAGCCTTAGTCAATCCGCCAGAAACACAGCAGTTTTCGATTACTTGTTCAAACTCCTCAGGCCCTTCTCCAATTGATACAATTTCTGCCACAATTATACCTCCTACTCCCCCTCCGTTTATTCAAACAACAGGTGGAGATGTACACTCTAATGAGAGAATAGAACCATGAATAAGTTTATAGTTTTCAGTTTGTGGTTAGTAGTATTTTTGAGTTTATTAATTCTTTCATACTATATACCATATACTACATACCATATACCAAGCATCCATGCTCAAAATCCCTGCACTTCCCCCTCCCCTGGAGCAATTCCATTCGCAGAAGGCTTGGTAACTGGGGAGTCTTTTGGTAGCACACCTCAAACAGATGGACCATGTTTAGAGGGTGCACAAACTAATATTCTTCTTGAGCAAGCAAAAATCAGAGTTGATAATTATGCAACATTGCGATCTATTTTTTATGAACAATCAAAAGCTACTAGGGGTCAAACAATTTCAAGCGGTAACTTACCTACTCTAGAAGGAGAGAAAATTTATTCAAGCGAGCTAGACTCTAATGTTACTCTCACAGGTGGACCAGGAAGTAGCCCTTCATCTAGCGTTGCAGTAATTTTTATAGATGGAAGCTTAACAATAAGCGGAAATATAATTTTTAGGACAAATGATCCAAATAGTGGAATTGTGTTTGTAGTTAAAGATGAGATAAATATAGATCCTAGTGTTACCCAAATTGACGGCGTTTTGATATCTTCAGGAAAGATTTGTACAGCTTATGATGGTAACCCTTGTAACCCTGCTTCTGATTATGTTATTTCCAGTCCTTTAACTATTAATGGAAGCCTTATTTCCCTAAATCCAGAGGAACCCATTCAGTTTAAAAGAACTCTAGTAGATAACTCATCAGAGGCTGCAGAAAAAATTTACTCACAACCTAAATATCTAGTTATCCTAAAAGGCCTTTTCTCAAAAGACCTCATAGTTCCATTTTAAATTCTTTATTTGTACTTTTTGACCGCAAAAAATACTCTGTCATTCCTGCGAAAGCAGGAATCTATTTTGTCATCCTGAACTCGCCTGCCCTGAGCGAGGCCGAAGGGTTTCAGAATCTAGATCCCGGATCAAGTCCGGGATGACATACTACTTTCCAGCAAATGGTTTTTCAGATGTGAAGAGCGATAATTATCTTCCGAAATTTCTTTCCTGCTCAGCAAACCAGGAAATTGCTTTTTTTAGTTCATTTTTATCAAAATCAGGCCAGTAAGTATCCACAAAATAAAGCTCAGAATATTCAGATTGCCATAAAAGATAGCCAGATAATCTCTTTTTACCTCCTGTTCTTATAATAAGTTCAGGGTCTGGTATTCCAGAGGTATATAAATACCTTTCTATTAAAGCCTTATCTATCTTTTCTGAGGGAATTTTTTCCTCAATGATTTTTTTGATGGCATTTAAGATTTCTACCTTTCCTCCATAATTAAAAGCTATATTTAACCTTATTTTTGGATTTTTAACTAAAGTTTTATTTAGTTTATTTACTATTTTTTTAATATCTGAGGGTAAACCTTTTTCTTCCCCAATAACTTTTATCTTTACTCCCTCTTTCATCATTCTTGGGAACTGGTTTTGAAAACTTTTTCTTAGTGAATTAAAGAGGCCCAAAACTTCGATTTTAGAGCGTTCTTTGATGTTTTCCGTAGATAGAGCCCAAAAAGTTACATACTTTACCCCTAAATCAGAAGAAGCTTTAACAATATTTTCTATATTATTTATCCCAGCCTCATGCCCTTTAAATTTATCCAAACCTTTTTCTTTAGCCCATCTTCTATTCCCATCCATTACAAAAGCAATATGTGTTGGTACCTCATTCATATTTATACTTACACCCTCCGGGTGAAATAGCTTTACACCTTTTCTTTTTAGATTCAGTTCACCCATTAAAAAATCCTTTTCTCTTTAATATTTTAACTCCTTCTTTGCCCCAGGCAGAATATTTATCAGGATTTTCTTCTAAATCCTTTAAGAATTTGCTTTTATCCATCCACTTATATTCATATCCTACTTCCTTATTTAAGTTTACTTCCCCATTAAACTCTGCTGTCATAATAAAACAGTGTTCGTTTTCACAATTTTCGCCGTCTTTTAAAAAGTAATTAAACACCCCATAATTTTTTAGATTTTTCCCAGCAATTCTCCACTCATCCTTCAAACACCTCTGGGTTGCCTCATCTAATGATTCATCTTCACCTGTACTTTGATTATGTAAAGGATGAGTTGCGCCGGTTATATCCCAGATTGAGTCAAAAATCTTGTGCTTACGCTTTTGCAAAAGCACTTCCCCTTTTTTATTTTCCACCAAGACTGTTATTGCTAAATGGCGTATGCCACCCCCGAGGTGTCCAAATTCTTTTGGAATATATTCTAAAAAGTTGCCGGAATCATCACAAGCTAAAATTATTTGGTTATCGTTCATAATTTTGTACTTCTCGACTACGCTCGAAGAACAATTATTGTTCGACCATAGTGGAGAACTACCTTATTTTAAAGCTTCATCTAGTAAGCTTTTAAAGTCTTCATAAGGTAGCATACCAGGATATTTTTTATCCTGGATAAAAAATGTTGGAGTTGAGGTTACTCCTAGGGAGGTTCCATCAGCAATATCTTGGTTAATTTTCCCTTCATATTTTTTCCCCTCCAAACTTGCTTTGAATTTTGCCTCATCTAATTCAAGTTCTCTAGCATGCCTTAAAAAAATCTCCTTAGGATTTCCTTCATTTTCCCAAGAGGATTGGTTTTCATAAAGCTTGCCATGATACTCCCAAAACTTTCCCTGCTCCCCTGCGGCCTCAGCAGCTAAAGCTGCTGGAAGAGCATTTTTGTGCTGTGGAAGAGGAAAATGCCTGAATACAAAATTTATGCGGCCGCTGTATTCATCCTCTAAGCGAAGCAAGATAGGGTGTGCACTTTTGCATGCAGGGCACTGAAAATCTGCAAACTCAATTAAGGTAACTTTGGCAGAATCAGAAGCAATTTTGTAAGAATCCTCTCTTACTAGCAGTTTGCTTTTGTCTCCAGTTAGAGTTTGACCAGAAGAAGTTTGCGTTGGCTTGCTTAAAAAAAATATTGCCCCAATTAGGATCGCAACTGATGCTATACCTATTCCAATTAATATTTTAGCTTCATTTGAAAGAGTGTTTAACATATTCTGCGTATATTACCATACAAGCAGTTATTATCAAAAAAGCTACAAAGGATAAAAAAGGAATTGTGATAAACCCAAAGTATTCTATAAACTTTATGGTACAAGATACCCCAAGTAAACAGGGAGTTTGTGACTCTGGGATAATATTCCAGTAAAGCAGATTGTGATAAATTGCAATAACCATTCCGAGTATGGATAAAGGCAAAACGTATTGGTAGACCCCCTTATCTTTTTTTAAAATTCCAACAGCTAAAATTATAACCAAAGGATACATTAAAATTCTCTGATACCAACATAAAACACAAGGAGGAAATTTTAATATTTCTGAGAAATACAGACTTGTTAGAGTTGCAATCAATGCCTGGCCAAAAGCTATATAAAGGAAAATTTGAAATTTGAAATTTGAAATTTTCATTTTAATTATACTGATTTTGGGCCTTTTCTAGTCCTTCTGACAATAAAATCTCTAAAGCTTGAGTAGATTTTTTGAGCATTTGTTTTACTTTAGACCTCTCACCTGGCATAAACGTTTCTAAAACAAATTTCTCTACGTTTATATGTTCTTTTTTCCTCTCCCCAAGAGCAGTTTTTAAATTTCCAATACCTAATCTTATTCTTATAAATTTATCAGTTCCCAAAGCTTTAATTATAGATTCCACACCGTGATGCCCTGCAGCTGCCCCACCTAACCTTATTTTAATTTTACCTAAAACAAGATCTAAATCATCATGGACTACAATTAAATCTGTAGTATGTAGTTTGTAGTATGTAGTCAGCAATTTAATAGCTAGTCCAGAATTGTTCATGTAAGTTAGAGGCTTAGCCAAAATCAGGGTGTAGGGTTCAGGGTGTAGGGTAAAGTTTATTTTCATAATTTCTGACTTGAGTTTCTGGCTTTTTTCCCAATTGCTCTCTGCCCCCTGCAACCTGTCCCCTAGCTTCTCTACTGCCTCAAACCCTAAGTTGTGCCTAGTATGAAAGTACTTCTCCCCAGGATTCCCTAAACCTACTATTAGTTTCATGAGGGATATTTTAACATTTCTTAAGCTGTATTATATAATCAAATAACAATGCCCGAATCCGATTCAACTTCTATAATTTCTCCAGGAGCAAGTGAGGGAAAAAGTTTATTTAATCAACTTAGAAAACCAAGTTCTTTGGGACAAAAAATACAAAAAGAAGATTTTACTGAACCTCCAAAGAATCTTTTTGATAAACTTAGAGCACCACAAAAGACATTAGAGGGAGAAAATAGACGTTTACAAGAGGAGAACAAAAGATTAAGAGAAGAGAATGCTAGACTTCAAAGCCAAGTAACTACTCCTGCTTTAACTCCTCAAGAAGACCCAGCATTACCTTCTTTTTTACAAAGAACAATTGAAGCAAGGGCTCAAGTAGTACCAGCAGCAATTCCTTCAGTTGAAGATATAGATGAAATGGCGAGACAGCGTATTGAAAGAGCAACAGAGCGTCAGGCTGAAATACGTGCACAAACAGAAGCTGTTAGAGAGAGCTCACTTGCAGGTTTGTTAAATGATTCAGAGGCTAATAAAAATATACTCCCAAGTGCTGCAGAAAGAGCTGAACCTATTTTAGAGCCTACCTTAGCTGAATCTGAACAGCAAATGGCTGAAAAGAAAAGAGAGCTTGAAGAATATATAAATAGCTTAGAGTCAGAATTTGAGAGATTCCAAATAAGTAACTCATCTTACAAATTAGATGATCTAAAAGATAAATTATCTGAGACTCAACCTGAATCAGATCTTTCTGGTTATCAATATCAAACTAAAAGAAGAATAGCAGATTTAATAAGAGAATCAGGACTTAAGCCGGATGATCCTGTAGTTCAAAAAATTAAATCACTCCTAGATAATGGCTATTACTATGGGAATGATTATAAACAGATTGAAGATCTTATACCTGATTCATTTGGGAGTAGGTATGCTCACACTCCTCTGCCCTGGGCAGACAAGCAAGCTGAAAAAGTCTGGAAAGCTCACATAAAGCGTCAATTGGAAGAAAGGCGACAGGGTTATATACCTGAAAACACTGAAAGGCTTGCAGAAATACTTAGAAATATTTCTGAATACAAAGATACCCATGGTGGTACTGAAAAAGTCAGTCTTGATAAAATGCAAAGATCGTTAAATCCACCAGAAGCATATTTTAAAAAACCTGAGGAAATACTCTTCTATACTCCTACTGACCGCTATATTAACGGAATTTCATCTTTAATATCTAATCTTAGACTAGATCTTAATAATTCTACAGTTTCACAACTAAGAGAATTAATTAGTGAAGGAGACTGGGAAAAAATTCAAGTAGAGGTTTTTAGAAACTTAATAGACAATATACCAGCTGAATTGGGTCTAACTGAAGATGAAATAAAGTTGGTAGAAGAATGGTATGAGTCGTTACAACCAGAAGAAAAAGATAGGTTCTCATACCCAATATCCTCATACTCAATAAATGAATTCTTTAAAAGAGGTGGTACTGCGCCAATTCTACCGACAACTATACCCTCCGAAAGATCAGAAGAAACTGAATGGACGAGGTTTAGAAGAGCTTTATCAGTAGAAGACTCAAGCTCTGATTTACCTCCTACTGCAGAACCTGTGCAAGATCTAGATGAATCAAGACAGCCTTTCAAAGATGTTTTTAGGATCTCAAGCGATATATTAGGGGAGGATCAAACACAATCACCACCTTTAGTCACACAACCTCCTAGAGAAGATGAAAGAGAATGGAGTAGATTTGCCAGAGCATTGAGCAGAAGAGAGGCTTCAACACCTCCTCCTTTTAAAGTCGAAATTACTAATCCAGAGAATTTGGAGCAACAAGTTAACCAAGCTCTATCAAGTGCCCCAACCGGCCTGGTTGAATTTGAAATGTCACCTACCCTTTTACGCTCAGTTCTAGAAACAATACCACAAATAAAATCAAAACTCAGAAGGCTTGAAGTAAGTGTGAGAGATGATCCAAAAAGCCCTAACAAGATCTTGGTTCTAAAAGGAGATTTAGGTGTAGGCGTTGGCTTTATCGGGTTAGGAGGTGTTACTTTTGATTCATTGATGATTGCAGGTCAGGGAGACACGATACGAGTTTTAAATAGGGAAAATTTAAAATACTACGGGCAAGGAAGCAAAAAGAAGGATGAAATAGAAGACCTGTTGAATCATCTAGATGTAGATATATTCATAGAGCTACAAAAAAGAATTACAGTGCCTGATTCAAGAGTAGAAGGATTTACTATTCGAGGGGATAAATTAGTATTAGAGGTTGAAAAACGCTAAGGATTTTAAGTTGCTTTTGGATTGATTTTGTGATCACAATAGAAGTATGGAAGAACACAAAAAGAAAATAGAAAAAATGATTATCGATGCAACTTTGACTGCGTTTGAAAAAAAAGAAATTGTTGAAGATGAATTATCAAAAATCGCTGATGTTGTTCTAAGAAAAATTGATCTAGCCCAAACTCATGAACAGTTAATAATATTCTTAAGAGAGTTAGCCTCAAGATGGACAATATTTAAAAACATTTTAATAATAGAACAGGGCGAGGAAGAAAGAGCAAAAGAATTAAGTGCTGGGAAAAAAGTAATTAATTTAATACAAACCGGGCGCCCTAATGAAGCAGTAGATTTAGCAAGAAAGGCTGCTTAAATGGCTGGAGCTCCTACTACACCTGAACAATCCAGAGAATTTGCAATTCGCTCTGCTACCAATCAAAAGGCAGGTCTAAGTGCAGAGCAACAAGCTTTTATAAATGAAGTCAGGCAAAAAGCAGAAAAAGACCCAAGATCTGCTGCTGAGAGAATGAAACAAGGAAGAGAAAATCAACCAAAGACTATCCCCCAACCAGAAGTAGATTTAGTAATTAAAAATAATACTAAAGAAACAGGAACAACTATTAATGGAGTAAATATTGAGACTCGCTCCAAAACAGTAAATAAATATATTGAGACAGGAGTTATTGATCCTGCTGAAAGGAACACAATTTTGACGGAAATAAGAACACAATTAAGTAAAGATCCGGATATAGAAGCAATGATGTCAAGCTTTAGACCTCCATTGACAACACGTGAGCAGGAAACTTTCTTAAACAACATGATTAATCCATTGCTTAAAGATCCCAGGGGCAAAGAAATTGTTTCCCAGATTTTTACCCAAACTATGGATAAGACTAAAGTTCTTTCCAGACAAAATCTTCAGGAATCTAAAAAAACTGCTGATGATGCAGCAATAGAGGCAGCCAATCTCGACTCACAATTAACACAAGTGAGAAGTGACCTCCGTACCAAACAAGCAAGACTAAAACAATTTTCTGACGGATCTGGACGAACTCCAAAAGGCGCTCTTTTTACTGAATTAGAAGGATTACGAAATGCATTACCTGAAAATAGGAACAAGTTAGCAACTAACCAACGCCAACAACAATCTCTTAACAACTATATCAAAAGTTTGGAGAATACCCGGGCGGCAATATTGGGAGGCAGGATGAGTGGTGACCTAAACGCCATAATAACAGAATTAGAAACCCAGGATGGAATTTTAACTACTCTAGAAGGAGATGGAATGACTCTTAAAAAAGCAATAGATAGAACCCAAGAATTAGAAGATGAATCGAATCAATTAAAACAACAGGTTCCAGACTTGCAAGCTCAAGAAAGAGAACTTGATAAAAGATATGACAGTTTATACGAAATAGCCAGAAATAAAAACGATGAATTTAATTCATCGGAGAATATGCAAAAGAACTCAGAAGAAGGATTTAAAAGAGAAGTTACTGAGGTTTTCAGTCAAGCAGTAAGAAGGCTTTTAGAAGAAAAAGTTGAAAAGCATGAAGAAATCCAAGAACAAGAGATTGAAGAACTAAAGAAAACTGCTACTACGGATGACGAGAGAAAAATTCTGGATGCATATATGAACCGTTGGGCTTCTGGAAAAATTAAAGGTAGGGGTCCTTTTGGAGCAAAAGGATTTTTTGGTCAAACTGAGGTTACAATTCTAAATAGAGAACAAACTCTTTCTGACTTCAAGAAATTGTTTGTGGAGATAACAAATTCAGATGGAACTAAGGGCCATAATTTAAACCCAGATGCAATCCGGGATTTAGTAGGAGCAATAGTTTTAAATAGGGAGCCACACGCTTTCACACAAGATGATATAACCCGAATAAATAAATTACTAGAAAGTGATAATTTTAAAAACAATATTCAGCCTCAAATGCTAGAGGGTTTGATTGCCAGACAAATGCAGGCAAATCCTAAAGGATTAACTCCTAGAGAAGCTGAACTTATTCTGAATGCACCTTGGGGAGATAAAGTTATTGATAACGCATTACAGAAAAATCCTGCAGCTAAAGCAAAAATTGATGCGTTAAGAGCTCAAGGAGCTATCACTGGTACCACTACTGAGTGGATCAAAAAACACAAAGGTCAGACTGCTCTAATGATTTTGCTAGGAATAATAGGGGCTACGGGGGCTGCTATTTTAGCTGGACCAGCAATCGTAGGAGCAGCAGGGGCAGGAATATCTGGAGGAGCCAGTTTATATACTAGGGTTTTTGGACAATAAGTATTTGGTCGGGTTAAAATAACCCCATTTGTTCTTCTTTAGATTTTTCTTTTAAATTAATTTAAACTTAATAAGTATTAGTTCTTCTAAAATCTATGTCTACTATAAAAATATCCTTTAATTTTGTATTTAGTTCATAGATTATTCTAATCTCCCCTATTCTTAATCTATAGCTCTTTTTAGTGTTTGCCAGTTTTTTTATATCCAAACCTTTTTGAAATGGATCTAGCTCTAATT
>CAYWKL010000022.1:0-15122 GCA_964459095.1 uncultured Gammaproteobacteria bacterium | reverse complement strand
GCCATACACTGCAATTCCTACTAAAGGTTCTTTGTTTTCGTCTGCTTGGGCAAAAATTTTAAAATTTGTGCTTTCAATTTTTTCCCCAGAAGCTACCCATTTAAAATTTTTCTTAAGATTTAGTCTTTTATGTTTAGGAAACATTTTAGATAGGGTATAGGTATTAGGATTTAGGGACTAGTTAAAAACCACATAACTAGACAGTCAATTTTTGTACGCTTCTTTGCCTTCTTCTTTTCAAAACTCTTCTTCCGCCAGAAGTTGCCATTCTTGCCATAAAGCCATGCTTTCTAACTCTTTTTTTCTTTTTGGGTTGATAAGTTCTTTTTGTTGCCATTTCAATAGTATACAAAGTTAAAACCCAAAGCTCAAATATCAAATTTCAAATCAAGCCTAAATTTTGAAAATTCAAAACTTTAAAAATTCATTTGTCGTTTGTAATTTAGATTTTTGAATTTGATCTATTAATTTATAGTTTCTCTATCTTTACCAAAAAAAAGTTATCCACTAACATCCCCTTTGTGGATAACTCAAAGGTGTGGAGTAAAATCTTATCTATTATAAAAGGCTCTGTAGATAGTCATAATTTTAGGACTTGGTTTGGATATACAAAAGCAGGAGAGATCACCGATGACAAAATCACTATACTAGTACCATCTGCATTTGTTAAAGAGCAGCTTCTTAAACGGTATGAAAATCTTCTCTCGGATGAAATAGAGAAAGCCTTAGGAAAAAAGCTAAATTTAGAATTTAAAATTGATTCAAGCTTAGAAAATAAAAAACTCCCTCTTACAGAAGAGGTTTTCGAATTTCAATCTCCTGGCCTAGCTGAAAGAACAACCTCCTTGTTAAATCCTAAATATACTCTTAAAAACTTTGTTGTTGGGCTCACTAATAATTTAGCTTTTGCTGCAGCAGCAGCTGTTGTTGAAAATCCTGGTGTTTCCTACAATCCTCTTTTTATTTATGGTCCCTCAGGTGTTGGTAAAACTCATCTTATGCAAGCTATTGGAAATGCACTTTTAGAAAAAGATCGTAGCCTGAAAATAATCTATGCCCCTTCAGAAAAATTCACAAACGATATGGTTTATGCAATACAAACAAATACAAACCCAGCTTTCCGCAAAAAATACCGCACATGTGAGCTTTTATTAATCGATGACGTGCAGTTTATGGCTGGTAAAGATTCCACTCAAGAGGAGTTTTTCCATACTTTTAATGAGCTCCAAGCTAAAAACACCCAGATTGTTCTTACTTCAGATAGGCCTCCAACTGAAATCGAAAGAATAGAATCAAGGCTTCGGACAAGATTTCAAGGAGGACTCATGGTAGATATACAAACCCCTGATTTTGGAACAAGAATGGCCATCCTTAAATCAAAGCTAGCGGAAAGAAAAGAAAGTCTTCCTGAAGATATTTTACGAGCTATAGCAGAAACCTCAACGCAGTCTACACGCGAGCTTGAGGGAAAGCTTACCCAAATTTTGCAGGCTGCAAAATTAAGTAGTGAGCCAGTCTCTTTAGAAAGCATGCAAAGGTTTTTAGGAAGATCTATTAAAACCCCTGTTACAAATTATGATTTCAAGAAGGTTTTAGGCGTAATAAATAATTTCTTCAATATTAAAATGGCTGACTTAACAGGCCCAAGACGCCAAAAAGAGCTTGTTTTACCAAGACAAATTGCTATGTATATTTTGTACGAGGAGCTAAATTTACCAATGGAGAAAATAGGGGATATTTTAGGAGGAAGAGACCACACAACAGTACTCTATGGTATAGAAAAAATGCGAACAAATATCACTCAAGATAAGGAAATTGCCCGGTTGATAAATGAGGTAAAAATCAATCTTTAAATAAGTTTTCCACAAATTATTAACAACTTATCCACAGACTTATCCACAAAAAACTCTTCTTTTCAACACGAAACAAAAACGAATCCAAAGAGGCTTTTTAAGAATTGTAAACATATCAACATTCTCTATTAATACTACTACTTTTTTAAATAACTAAGATTTAGTCTAAAGAAAGTTGTGGATAATGTATAATAGCTTTCTAATGGAAGCTACTACCTGGATAATAATAGGAATTGCGATTTTAGGGCTTTTAGTTGCATACCTCCTCGGAAGACTCCATTCAAGAAAATCAGATTCTCAAATGCCTCAAGATTTAATCGACCTTTATAGACAAGTTGAGAGCCTTCCTTTAAAAATTCTTCAGACTATTCAAGGGTCAATTAATCCTCAAAAAGGGAAAATGGCAGAGCTTTTGACTTATGCAGAGCTTAGATATGACTATGATAGGATCATTCCTTTAGGCTGGCCAATTGATTTTATAGGAATTAAAAACAATGAAAGAATAGATTTCATTGAGGTGAAGTCCGGATCAGCCTATGTGTTGACAGATGAGGAAAAACATATTAAAAACCTAATCACATCAGGGAGGATTCATTTTAGGTTAATTAAAGTGACTGAGGAGGAAATCAACAAGTTTGTGTCAAGTAGAAAGGAAGAAGAGTGAAAGTTTCTATAGAACAGAAAGATTTATTTCCAAGTTTGCAAGCAGTTTCAAGGTCTCTAGGAGTGCGCTCAACCCTTCCAGTCTTGTCCTGTGTTTTACTTCAAGGAGAGAAAGGGAGCTTAAAACTTTCTGCCACCAATCTTGAGTTAGGAGTTGTGAAGGCCACTGAGGCAAATATTATACAAGAAGGGGAAGTATGCGTTCCTGCTAAAACTTTGCTTGAAGCTGTAGGCTCGCTGCCTGAGGAAAATATAGACTTAGAAACACAGGAAGGGTTATTAAAACTTTCTGCAGCAAATTTTAAAGCGAGCTTAAACACTTTTCCCCCTTCTGAGTTCCCCTCAATTCCCCTTTCTGGGGAGGGGAAAATCAAGATTGCTGCAGGCCTTTTGAAAAAAGCACTCCCTGAGGTAACTTATGCTTCAGCAGTAGATGAGGGCAGGCCAGTTTTAACAGGAGTGTTGTTTGAAGTCAAAGAAAAATCGCTAGAGCTTGTGGCAACAGACGGGTTTAGATTGTCTCATAAAAAAATGAATTTAGAAGGTGAGGGAAGTTTAAGAGTGATAATTCCAAAAAGAAGCTTAGAAGAGGTGTTTAGGTTAATAGATGAAGAGCTAAGCGAGGATTTAGAAGAAAAAATTGAAATTTCAACATCAGAGGGTCAAAACCAAATAGTTTTTAAAATAGGCAAAACTTTTGTTTCATCAAGGTTAATTGAGGGGCAATTTCCAGCTTGGGAGAAAATTATCCCAAAAGAATTTAAATTAAGGATAATTATAGAGAGGGAAGGTCTAATAAAGGCACTTAAGCTCTCCAGTATTTTTGCAAAAGATTCAGCAAACATAACAAAAGTATCGGTAAAAAAAGAGGCAATAGTTTTAAGCTCAGAAACAAAAGAACTTGGAAGTCAGGAAACAAAGATACAAGCTCAAGCTGAGGGTGAGGATATGGAGGTTGCTTTTAATTCTAGGTTTTTGCTGGATAGTCTTTCTTCAATAACAACTTCACAAATTTCAATGGAATTCTCAGGACCTCTCTCGGCATGTTTAATAAGGCCAATAGCAGATATGGGCACAGAGCATATTGTTATGCCTGTAAGGGTATCTTAAATCCCGCGATGTGGAATTGTGTTAAAGTTAAATACCTCATCTGAGGTGAGTCTTTTTCCGCCATCAAACTTAGTGTCTTGCTTAATAATGAAAGAAAATCCTCTTCCAGTTCCATAAGGTCTAACTGGATTTAATAAAACTGTCTTCCTATCATCTGTAAGCTCAATATTATATTCTACCTCTGGAGTTACTTGATATTTAACTTCACCTCTGTTTTCAATAGGATGGGAAAAGCTAATTTCTATAATCTGGGAAGGAGTAATCAGCACCCCTTCTTTTAAACCCTTTGGATTTGTGGATACAAGATGAGGAGTGTTAGGATCTACTTCCTGAGGTAGGGAATTTGAGCTTTGTGATTGGCTAGAGCTTGGTTTGGGGTACAAACCTCCCATGAAGATAGCGATAAGGATTAAGCCTAAAGCAACAATTGCAGCAATTATTTTTCCTTTGACTGTATTTAGAGACATAATTTCATTATATACCAGTATAATCTTCAGTTTTAAAGTTAATATTATACTCGCGGCCTAAAGTTCCTCCAGTTTGGCGCTCAATAGTTGCGGGGATAGTAATCTGGTAATTTGTTTCATAAGCCCAAGTAGACTGTGGGACAATTGTTAAAACATTTACATCCTTATTCCAATTAAAAAAGGCAGGAGTTAAAGGTGAAAGAGTAATTATTTCAGCAGTACTTAATAAAACAGGGTCTGTAAAGGTAATTTCAATAGGGGAAACTATAGTTGTTGGAGTTGGGATATTAATTAAAGCCAGGGTAAAATCAGGAGTGCTAGCATTTGTATAATATGTAGGCATTTTATCTGGGTCTGCTCCTTGGCTTTTTACCCAATCTAAAAAATCCTGGCGGGATTTCTCAGGATTTGGTCCCAGCATTTTTACTATGTAAACATTTGTTTTACTAACATATCTAGCGCTAAAAGTAGGCATTGTAATTGGAAGTTGGGAGTTGATGTCTAAAATGGCATTCCAACTCTTAAGAAGTCCTTCTTGTTGAATATCCAGCTGTCTTTGCCCTTCAGGATAGCCATAAGTTTTTCCAGCCAACTGATCTAATGGTAGGAATACTGTAGTAAATGTACTTTTAAATTTAACAGGATTAGTTATTGAAATTAAATAAAGTTGTCTTGCAGTCAGCGCAAATTTAGGTTTTAAAATAATTAGCTTATTTTGATCTTTTGTAGTCAAAGTATATTCAATTGCTGGAGTGAACTCTGCTTTAAATTTACTTGTATCTATTGAACGATTAAAAAGTATTTGTATTGTAGTATTCGTTGGTACTTCCTGCGCTTCTGATGTAGGCGTAATACTTACCACTTTTACTGAGAATTGAGTTGTTAAAAAAGCCAATATTAAAATTAACCCAAATAAAGCCAGAGCAAATATTGCGATTAATATTCTTTTGTTTTTTAAAACTTCTTTAAGATCCATTGTTTTTTACTCCCCAGATCGCTTTAACCCCTTGCCCAGAAAAGGTTGTGTAATCTACTTTTACATCTCCGCCCGTAGTGCATTGTGCAGGATCAAAAACTGTAAGTGTATTTGACGAGAGATCTACACCCGAGATGCCGTATAAGTGCCCTCCGTATTGGTTGTCGCTTACTGCTAAAGTATACCCCTCCTGTATTGCATCTGCTATTTCTTTCATGTTTATACCCACAGGTTTAACAGTATATCCAATTTTAGTAAGCCAGGTAGTAAAACCATAAAAATCAGATCCACAATAATTAGGACGTGCAGGTCGCCAGCCTCCTGCTGCAAAAAGATGGTCTACAGTTAAAGGATTAACTTCTTGTCCTTTTGCATCTAGGCCATCTAAGTTACTTAAATTTAACCCTCCCCAGTCATTCTGCGTAGGGAATTTAGCGTAACCAGTTCTAGCTAAAATCATCGCTGCAGTTGTAGGCCCACAACCTGCATGTGCAAGATTACAGCCTTGGTCGCTTCCGGAACGAGGAGCGTTAGTCCCTCCCCATTTAGGATCACTTTGGCAAAAGAATGCTCCTGGGTTAACTGATTTTAATCCTGTACAAACATCAGTTGAGGTGTTTGTAATATCTGTGCCGCTTGCGCAGTTTCCGCTTGCTATACATTCAAGAGCTTTTTGGATTGCATTTAAATTAGAGGTAATTTCTTGAGGTTCCACAGTTGGAATTTCTACTTCAACTCCGGGAATATTTTGATCTTGTAACCAATCCATGAACTGTCCGTTAACCGGGTAATCCACAAAATAGGTCAGATATTTCTTACCAGTGGTTGAAGCGATTATATTTGCTAATTGGTCAGCAGCAGGTAATTTTTCTCCGGGAGGAGCATTACTTGTAGTTACTTCATTCCTATTTGCACGGTATGATAAAACATATTTAATGTTTTTGTCCTTAATGAAATCGATTATTGCTTTTGTTTCAGGTTCAGAGTAAGGTTTTTCTCCTGGGGCGTTAGGTGCGCAGGTAAATTGAGCAGTCTGACTTTTAGCCATGTTTTTACAGAAGGCAGGGAACCATTCAGCAGTAGTTTTAGAAACTGGACCATCTGCAGTTATCACTGTAAACTTAGTCTTGTCAGCGCAGGATGTTGTATCGAAGTGACCAGGGTATGCTGCATATCTGTTTATAGAGCAACCCAGGGGGGTCCATTCTCCTCCAGGTACAGTTTTTGAATCAAAATTTCTGTTTACATCTTTATTGTTGAAATTAAACCCTAATCCTTTAGCGCTATACGTAAGTTGTGGAATAAAATAAACAGTTACTCCTTCGGGGACTTTATATGTAATTCCTTCTTCAAAACCTTGTCTGGCTGTCTCTACTACAGCAATGCCTTCACCTTCAGGCTTTCCATTCATCCCTCCGACTATTAAAACCGGGATCGCTCCGTTTCCTATTTTCCATACATCTATATTTGTTCCGTCAGCTGATTTGCCTATAGGAGAAAGTTTTTCAGTAGTTGCTGCTAAGACGCTTTTATCATTATCTATAACATTTGGGCCAATTTCTACAAAGCCAAAAAAAGCTCCAACAATTAAGATAGTTAAGATTAAAAATGTTGTTAAAAAAGTTAAAATATTAAATTTCATTTTTATTCCTTAAAACACATAAATGCTTCTTTGGCTGCTTCGACCCAGACTCCGTCCACTGCTACTGCAGTATGTAAATGAGGAACTTGAGATGATACTACCCCAACTTTGTCCCCTGACCGTAAAGTTTGACTTTTACTAATATTAGAACTTAAATGAGTTAAATCCAAAGTTAATTTTTTCCCATTATAATTCCCTTCATAAACCATTTTATACCCCCAGGAAGTGCCGTTTGCCGTGGCAATGTGGGTTGGGCCTTGTATCAAGTTCCACTCGATAGATTGATTTCCGTTAATAAAAGGCAGATACACTGGTGCTCCAGCAGTAGCTCCTGTTTGGAGGACAACATCTATTGCGCTTTTAAGCTGTGGGGAATATGGACAAGATGCATAAGGAGGAGATACGCAAGCTGCATAACCAATACCGCCGTGCCCTTTTCCATTCACCGGATTTTTTGCTGTTCCGGTGGAAATTGCAAAATTTTCGTTATTTACAGGGTCAAGTGGACATGTAACAGTTAGGCCTAGTGGGCCTGAACCTACTCCTTGTCCGCGAGTTTTACAGGCTGAATAACTTGTCCATAGATCATTGCAATAATCTCCGATTATCTTTCCTCCAGACTCGATAGCGCATGCTCCATAATAGTTTTTAGCAACTTTTTTTATTACTCTTTCATCCCAGCTTTTGTCAGGGTTATCATTATCATTCAATAATTTATAAGCGGTTGCTATTATTGAATCACGAATTGAATATATTCTTAGCTTATCACTAGGACCTGTGGATCCAGAGGAAGATTGAGGTAAAACATCAGTTGTTAGCCCATTCTTATTGAATCTAGAATCAATTTCGGCTTTATTACTAGTGTATGTTGAATAGAAAGTAGGTTTTAGAAACTGCATTAGGCCCCAAGCACCTTCTTTCACTGGGTTTGAGGGGGTATATTCGTGGTCTGCAGATATGTCTAGGCATTGTCCTCCACCTGAGCTAGATGTACAAAAAGCTTGATAGTCGTTTTCTACAAAATTCGGATCTGAGGAAACAAAAGCATCGGGTGACTCAAGTCTTATTATTCCAGCAAGAAGAGAGGGAGGGACCCCAGATTTTGCCGATACATCTGTAACTAAGTTTGCTAAAGCTGGATTTCCAATTTGGGCACCGACGTTTAGTCTGTAAAATGTACAAGCATTAATATTTAAAGCACAAAATTCTCCCTGGTTTTGGTCAGCAGGTAAAAGTGCTGTGGATTTTAAAAGATTATCAAAAATAGGATAGAGCACTGTAAAAAATCCTATTACTAAAATAGCTATGATAAGGGGTATTAAAAGGTATCTTTTAGCAGTTGTTTTTGTCAGGGTTCCAGCTAAAGATGCTGGGGCTTTTCTCCCCAAACCAGGGGGGGAAAGCGGGATACGCGGTGCTGGTCTGTTTGCAAGAGACGGACTAGGGGTATAAGAGGGGGTTTGCTGGGCCTGGGGCTCTCTCCCAAACGAATAGAATTTATTTTCAATTCTCCTTGGTTTTTCAAATAATCTAACTTGTTTTTCTCTTGAGCTTTTAAAAGCTTCCTCCATTTTTCGTCTATTTTTTGTAAAAAGTGATTCATTTTCTTCTTCCTGTTTTTTCCAGAATTCTGCTCGTCTTTTGTTCTCTTCATTGATTAATTTTTGGGTCTTCTCTCTTTGCTCCCTAATTAATCTCTCTGTTTGTTCTTGCTGTGTATTGTAGTTAAGGTTTTCCCAACGAGGAGGTATTACTGCTTCTTGTGTTTTTTGTACCGCAGATACATCTGCGCCCTTTTGTTCAGGGATGCCTTCTGTTTTGGCTGCTGCTTTTTGTTCTTCAGTTTTTTCTTCTTGTTTTTTCGTTGCTCCTCCAATGCTTTTTTTTCTTTCCTCCTCCTTTTTTTCTTTCCTTTCTTCAATAGGCTTTTGTTCTTCCTCTTTCTTTTTCTCCTGTTCTAAAGTTTCCAAAATCTTTGGTTCATAGCCAGCCTCAAGTGAAACAAGGTATGGATCAATTCTTTGGTAGTCCGGTGTTGCATAAGTTGACAATAATTTGTCCAGTACTTGCTTAGGATTTAAACTTCTATAGCCTGGATGTACTTTTGTTAACTGAGTTAGAAAGTCACTGGACTCCCCAAAATCTCTTTTTAGTTGGCTTGCAATACGCCTTATTTGTTGTTCTTTTGTATCTCCTTTAAACCGATTAGCAAAACTTTGGGCTTGTTCCTGTGGAGTAAACTCTTGAAGCGGTTGCTTGTTTTCTTGGGTTGCCTGACCTTTGTTTCTCACAGATCCAGTTAGTCTTCTGATTCTTGCTAGAAATGTTTGAAGATTTACCTTGGGGTTATTGTTATTTGGTGGAGAATTGGCAGCCATACTAACAATTATCAATTAACAATTATCAATTTACAATTAATTTCTCTATCCTGAAGCTTGGATTTGTTGGTTTGCCTGCCTTTTTAAAAGCTCAGCTGGGTTTGAAGTTATAAGTTCATGTTCAGCAGGGGATGCAACAACAGTCATGGCAACATGCGTTGGTCCTGCAAAAAATAACCCTTGGCCAATCCCTGCTGATAAAAGCAAGCGCTTTTCCCCTTCAGATAAATTAAATACAATCCCAATTCTATCTATAGATGCCGGAGCTTGTTTAAGAAGAATTTGTATGGATGAATTAGAAATTATTTCTTTTCCATGTTCCCCAGCTAAAAAATCCTCAACATCTTGGGTTATAGTTGTTACTCCCAGAAAATACTTTCTTGCTCTTTTAGCAATGCTTACCAAAAATTCAGCTGAGTCTGGATTTTGCATCATATACCAGGCCTCATCAACAACCAAAAGCCTTTTTTTAAGACTTGTTCTTATTTTTGTCCAGATAAAATCCAAAATTAGATACATAGCTAGGGGGCGTAGTTGATCAGCAAGATCTCTTACAGAAAAGACAATCATTGAGTTGTCTAAATTGATATTAGAGGGAGCTGAGAAAATTCCAGCTAGCGACCCTTTTATAAATCTTTCCAGTCTAAAGCTAAGTTCAACAGCTTGAGACTCTTCCATGCCTGCTAGAACTTTGTATAAATCCTCCATTAAAGGGGGTGGAAGTTTTTGGGTTTTTGGATCAGAGGTTATACCCTTTAATCTATAGGTAGAAGTTATTGCTCTATCTAATACTGCAGCCTGTCCTGCATCAAGATCTCCTAAAATTAATCTTAAAAAACCTGTCAAGGATAATATTTTTCTTCCCAGCTCATTTTCCCCTGACTCGCTAACTTGGGAGAGGTCAAAAGGGTTGATTTTAATAGGAGACTCAGATGAAAAATTAATATAGTTTCCTCCAACTGCTTTGCAAAGCTCAACATATTCCTGTTCAGGGTCTATAATAATTGCATCTACCCCAAACATCAAAGAACGCAGCACCTCAAGTTTTACTAGGTAGCTTTTTCCAGCGCCGCTTTTGGCAAAGACAACCGAATTCGCGTTCTCTAAACTGAAGCGGTCAAAAATTATTAAAGAATCATTGTGCTCGTTTATTCCGTATAAAACCCCTTCATTTTCTGTAAGCTCTGATGAAGTAAAAGGAAATGTTGTAGCCAAAGATGTTGTATCCATATTGTGATTTAGCAAAAGTAGATCCTCACCAATTGGTTGGGTGGAAACAAATGCATCCTCCATCTGCAAAGTTAAAGGAAGTGCAGTGATAGATAGTGAATAAAGCGTTGACTGAAGGAGTTTTGAAATATTATCTAATTCTTCTTTTGATTCAGAAGGGACAGTAATGTAAAGCCCCAGCTTAAAAAACCTCTCTGCTCCTTTTGCAAGTTGTTCTTGAAGCGCTCTTGCATCATCTAAAGAGACTTGAACAGATGGATCAATTTGGCGGCCCCGCTCCAGATCTGTTTGTATTGTTGCCTCCATCTCTGCAATTTTGTGTCTTAAATTAGTCAAAACGTCTTTTGATAAAGAAGGGTAAATAAACATCGAAATATCTAAAGTGTGATCAAATGAAATTAAAGGTTCAAGCCAGTTTGGGCCAACGTATCTGGGATAACCTGACACAAAAAATGATTTATAAAAATTGTTATCAATCTTCAAATCATTAAAGTCAACTTCTACTAATTGAGGAGCTAAAACATCATCTAATTTAAAACCTTGAATTTGTTTTTCTGGCTCATTGGGCAAAGCTTGTTTAGGTTCTTTTTTAAACGGATTTGGAAGCTTAAGCAGTGCCATATTCGTCAGGTAGCTCCTCAACTACAAATGGGGTTGAAATACTTAATGGTCTTCTTTGGGAGGGTTGTTCTTGAGCAGGAGGATTCTGTGCAGGAGCTGGAGAATAAGCAGGCTGAGGTTGATTTACTGGCTCTGGTTGTGTTTGAGCCGGCTGTTGCACAGCTATAGGTTGCTGGGGTACAGGTTGTTGTGCCGGGGGTGTTTGCACCTGGACAGAAGGTGCTTGTGGACTAGCTGGCACTGATCTAAACGCAGGGTTATAAACATCATAAAAAAGATTAATAAGTTGTTTCGAAGTTAGCTGTGTAGCTTTTAAGCCTGTTCTCCAAAGCTGTCTTATTATATGATCGCGTCTTGGAAGAAGTATTGTTAGAGCTTTTTGAAAACGTTCTTTGGCAGATCCAGTTAAACCTATTTCAAAAGGTGACATAGATATAATTATGTAAAATTTTTTATCTAAAACTTGGTTTTCCCTGACTATTGTTTCTATAAACTGCCTATAATTTGCCATTAATTTTGCCAAAAGAGGATTTTTTTGAGTACTTTCTGCGCTTGAGAGCAGCTTAAGATAGGATGTTATATCAAGCCTTTTGGACCTTATTACAATCTGAATTGAAAAAGAAAGCGAATTTAAAAGTGCTGCAAATGCTGAAATTATTGCCAATTGTTCGTTTTCGGATAAAAGCCCAAAGTTAACTGCTGTTGTTTCTAAAACCAAAGACATGTTGCCGTTTTTTAGTATTACTATATCGTCGTGAATGTCTCTTATAGGTATATATTCTTGCGTTGTGCTCATATTTGTCCTTGCGAGAGAATTTGTTTTTTAGCAGCTATTTTAAGAGGTGGAAGAATATTTCCATTCAAAGTTACTTCATAAATATCAAAATTTAAATTATCTTTTTCAAGAGTAAGGGTATATGTTCCATTGGGAAGAGGTGTTGCAGCTAAAAACTGACCAAGCTTGTTTGTTTTTAAGGCTCTTACAGGCAAATCCTGCTTATCATGTGTAACAACAACAACTCCTTCAAGGTAATTTCCCTGTGAATCAGTGATGATTCCGTTAATTATATTTGGAATAGAAGTTAAGGTTAATTTTATATCAGCAGATGCTTGAGGTTGAATCACAACTTTTTTTCTTTCCTCAACAGCTGAAGTGCCTGCTAAAATAGCAAGCTCATGAGAAATTTTGCTTATTTTTTCATCAAGTTGGACTATATTTTTCTGGGCTTCTTGCATTTGGGCACTATAAAGCGCTGGATTTGCTCCAGGCATTGACGCTTTTCCCTTAAGATAACTTAAGATTTTTTGTTCTCTAAGGAGCTGGTTTTGCAAAATCTGTTTTTCTTTTGCCAGCCCAATGGAGGCTTCTAGCTCTCCTGTGGTAGGTAGGTCAGTAGGTATATTTATAAGAGGAGCTTGTTTAGGAGTAGGATTAATTTGTGGTGGTTGAGGAGGTAGCGTGTTAATTTTAGGAGTAGGAGTAGGAGTAGGAGTAGGCTGCTGTTCAGTAAATCTTGGAATAATTGATGATTTTGTCACAGTTGCTTGAGAGCTTGAAGCAGTATCAGGTATGAAAGAAAGATACACGCTAAGCCTATTTTTAAACTGAGGACTTTGTAAAGACACCTCCTTTGATTGCCAGGATCTTTGAGTTGGTGTAAATATTGCTTTAAAAAAGCTAATTGTCCAGTGATCTAAGGGGCGCTCCAAAATAGGTAAAAAAGCATAGGCTGCTCCTAATACAGCACTTATAAATATCAAAGGCCATGCCAGCAAAGGCACGTTTGAGCCAATTATTATAAAAATCAAATAAGCTATACCTAAACCAGATGCAAGATACCCAAACTGCTTTAATGTCATATCCCCAACAAGGTGGAATTCAAAATCACTTACATTTTTTGGTACTTCATGTCCTTCCATAAGTTAGGATTTAGCTTACTGCGTGAAAATTTTACTGTCTAGCTACTCAAACTAGGTCAAAGTAGGATTAGTTAGATAGGAATAGAACTTAGTTGATAAGATTAATAATTGATTATTGATTTTTTAAACTAAACGCTATACCCTAACTAATAACTAAATAAGAGATAAGTTGGATCAGACCAATTTCTTATCAGGGGAAAAGTGGTGTAATTCCACTGTTGTGCCGCAACCGTAATAACCGGACTGCCTGAATCTCTTCTTCTACTCGAGCAAAGTATGAGTTTAGCAAAAGAAGCAACAAAGTTTGGGTTACTAGTTTCGCACTCACGTCATTCCGTACTTGATACGGAATCTACTGCGAAGCAGCAAGCTTCGCTTATTGGATGGATTCCCGCTTTCGCGGGAATGACAGAGTCAGTTCAGCATGACAGAATATGGGGGGAGATTCAATTTAGGCCTTTAGTTGAGAAAGTAAGGAATTCTAAAATTGTAGGATTTGATGCATTAGGGGAGGTTAAAACAGCAGTTAAAAACTTTAACATCTTAATAGGAGAAGGTAAAAGTAAAGAAAATGCAGCTGAAAAATCTTTTGAAGAGATAGCTGAGAACTTAAGAAGCTGGAATGAAGAATTTAATGAAGGAAAATCAGTTTTTAGTGCTAACTATTCCTTTGGGATATATGAAGGAAAAACCCGTATTTTGGATAAATCCGGTTTACCTGTTGGAAATAAGATAAAAGAAGAAGAAAGACAAGGAAAGGCTAAAAGCAGCTGGATTGAAGCAGAGGATTTTCTAAAAGAATCACCTGATAATTCAGTTGTTTTAATAATAAGTCCTAAAAAAGAGAGCGGGTTGATTATAGATGGAAAGCTACTAGATTATGTTGATAGTTATATTCAAATTGCAGCAAAAATAAATGGGAAAATAGAATTTTTTACAATAAGGACTTTTGCAGAAGTTGAGTCTTGCAGAGTGCTTCATTCTAATTTAATGGAAAATTTTAATACTGAAACTGTAAAATTAGAAGTAGGCCAAACAAGATATGATGAAGTAAGTAATATTGTTGGTACACCACTTAAACTCTCTTCTTTAGATAACCCACAGTTAAACCAAGGGCTTGAAACATTTGTTTTTAATTTGCTTATTAAAATTAATGGCTTGGAAGCTAGTGTTTTTGGGGATGAGAAAACCTTGGACAGTGTTTACAATGAGTTCTTAGAGCGTCAAAAAGGGCTGAAATTAGACTTAAAAAAGCAACCCTTAATAGATGAGCTAAAAGAGTTTTATTTAAGCATTTTAAATCAATTACATATCCCAGAAATTCAGGAACTCTTAGCGGAGAAAATAGAAGATATTTTAAGGAAGTTTACACTTCTTGAAAGAGGTCTGATTTCCAATCATCAAGTAGTATTAACTTATGAACAAAAAGAGAAAGCCCATGGGTTTATGCAGGTTATGCATGGGTGTGCAGGAGTTGGTTCTAAAAAAGATGGAAACCTTCTAATTAGTGTTTTGGGAGGTTTAAGAGAGGTAGTAGAGAATGAGCAGTGGCACTTAGGAGAGTGCGGTAAGTGTGGTGCAGGGAAAAAGGATCCTAAAGTAGAAGTTTCTTGTGGTCTTTGCAGAAATTGCGTTAACAGCCTTAAAGAAATGGAAAAACTTGGACTTGTTGCATAAATTGGCGGATTCAGATAAAAAAAGGTAAAATTAGCATATGGCCAATGGAGAAAGAGGGGATACTCCAGGTTCTGTCCCAGAAGATGCAGCTAGAGAACCTGCTAAAGATAAGCAGGGATCTAGTAATGACAAAGCAAACACAGAAACGCAAAGCAATAATTCAGATACTCAAGAACACTCAGATCGAAGACAAGAGCAAGATCAAAAAAAACAGCCAGAATTCACTCCAATAACAGAAAAAGAAGAGGCCCAAAAACTTTGGGAGCAGGCAAAAGATTTTATAGAACATAAGAAAAAATATGAGGCTTGGGTAAAAAAAGAACAAAAAAGAGATCCTTGGGCAGAACAAGGTTTGGCGCAAAAAGAAAGACAGCTTAAAGAAAATCTAGAACATTTTAAAGGCGGGAATATTGGAAGCTTTTTAAGAGGCATTTTTGAAATCCCAACTTTAGAAGAAAAAATTGAAGGAAAAGATAAATTTCAGGAAACAGTTGAGGGGGCAAAATCTTTATTAAAAAAAGACTTATTTGAGGAGTGGATTACTGCAAGAGATGATATGACTCCTGACGAGGTAATTTATGCAGT
>CAYWKL010000021.1:0-15516 GCA_964459095.1 uncultured Gammaproteobacteria bacterium | reverse complement strand
GTAGTACTTTATACGTGAAAGAAAAATGCCCTTGGTAGATAAATAATCTTATAATTTGCTTTTTTTGCTTTTAAGCAAAAATCAAAATCTTCAAAAAAATGAGAGTATCCTTCATCTAACAATCCAATCCTATTTATTAAATTTTGCGTTGTTAATAGTCCACAACCTTGAATCCACTCCGCATCCGCAATTCTATCCAAATTTTTCAAAGGATAAATGTCACCAGTCCATTTATTCATAAAATAACCGGAGGGAGTTTTTCTATTTGGAGCATATTTAGTAACTATTTTTCCTCCAACGACCCCTGTTTTGGGATGTTTTTCTAGGTAATTTACCAATACTTTTAGACTATTTTTGTCAAAAACAATATCATCATTTCCAATAAATACATATTTGGACAGATTTTTTTTAATGCCAAGATTAATTGCTTTAGCAAAACCTAAATTCTTTCTTAATTTTATAAAGTTTATTTGAGGGTACTTATGTTTTATTTTTAAGTCTGATCCATCAGTTGAGCCATTATCTATAATAGTTATATTCAATAAACTTTTGGGATAATTTAACTGATAAATTGAAGCTAAACAATCCAGGGGTTCACTGCCACCGTTGTAGTTAGGAAAAATAATTGAAACACTAGGATAATTTTTCATTTGGGTATAATTTTTTTATTTGTTGTTTCGGAAGCAAGATAAATATACCATTTTTTTTATGATAAATTGTTTTACATTGATTGCAAAAAAGTTTATTGTACTCTAACTTAAGTTTTGGTTTGTTTTTGCAATTTGGACAAGCTAAAACATCAGTAAACTTTTGTGTAGTTTTTAGGGGTTTTGTCCTATTATTTTCCTGTTTTTGACATAATGCTCCAATTCCACCTCCAAGAAGGTTAAGCAAGAGGTTGGGTAATATTGAAGGATAAATCCACTTCGAACTTTTAGTTTTTTGTCTATTAATTTTTTTAGTAAAAGGAAATATAGTTAAATTAAGGTTAACTGATTCAAAAAGATTTAAGCTCTTTTCCCAGGTTTTAAGATTAAAAGTCTCCTCTAATATGTTGTATTCAATCTCACTTTTCCCAATTCTAGAGATGAAATGTAGTATAACAAGATATTTTAAAATCTTCTCAAACCACTTTAGGTGGCGGTCTCTCCGCCAAAGATTTAGGTTAAAAGTTTGAGAAATAGGTTCTTCATTAAAGTAGAAAAAGCCACCAGGTTTAAGCACCCGTTTAATTTCCTTGAGAACTGGAAAAGGATCTGGCAAATGGTGCAAAGTTTCAAAACAGAAAACAAAAGTCATACTATTATCTGCAAAAGGTAGATTATAAGCATCACAACAGACCCTAAAAGGCATTTTTTTGTACTTTAAGTGTCTTAAATATTTAGGAGCTAATTGAAGAGTTTCAAAAGATAGATCGGAAGCAAAACCATCCAAATGATATTTATTTTTAAGGAGCATTGAGCCTTGTCCTACACCTGCCCCAATTTCAAGATAGGGTTGGTTTAAGATAGTAGTATTATTTGGAAACTCAACAAAATATCTTTGATAATCTTTGATCCTATCTTTAACAATATTAATGTATTCTTGATAAAAAGGTTCTCCTGGGAAAACTCTAACATCCGGTTGGGAAAATTGTTTAGCTAACTTACGCCTAAAATCAACTTCACCTCTTTTATTTTTAAAAGATTGTATTCTTCGCATTTTTGGCATTTTACCACTCAATTCTTTAGTTTTTTACAACCCCAATTAAAGTTATAGCTTTATTAATGTTTTTATAGCTAATTTTCATTTGTTGTAAACTTATTTGGGGTAGGGGATGCCAAAAAACTTTGTATATAGCTACTTTTATAAAACTAGGAATTAAATTGAATAACTTTTTGATCTTTTTGTTGCCTCCAAAAGTGAGTTTCTTATATCTTTGAAAATATTCCTCTTCTGCTTTAATTTGAGAGAGATCTTCAAAAAACTGCCCATAAAGCTTAATTTTATTTTTTTTAAAAATTTTTTTAAGCTCATTGGGAGTAAATTCCTTAAAGTGGTAAGCACTTGTTCCTGCTCTGTGTTTAAGCCTGTTTGGGGTAGAGAAAATAAAGTACCCTTTGGGTCTAAGTACCCTAAAAACCTCCCTTAAATAATTTTGGTAATTTTTAATATGTTCTATCACCTCAAAAGAGATAACTACATCAAATTCATTATCTTTAAAGGGGAGAGAAGTTGCATCTGCAATTTGAAAAGTTAGTTTATCATTATGATATTTTTCTTTAGCAAATTTGATAATCTTAGGATCTATGTCTATACTTATAACTTCTTTAGCTCCAAGCTTAATTAATTCAAAACTACCATAACCACTACCACTTCCTAAATCAAGAATTTTTTTATTTTTAACAAATTTTTTGCTGAATTTATATCTCTGAATGTGCTCAAAATAGAAAGTATCTTTATTTTTACTAGGAACAAAACGGTCACAATTTAAATTCATAAGCTTTTTTTAATTTATTCACTTTAGATCTTGAATTAAGAGCTGATGAAATATTTTTTAAATTCCAGCCTAAAGCTGAGAGCATAGGTAAAAATGTAAATTGCCTAGATTGTTGATAAGAAAAAATAGGACCAATTAAAAACTGAGCTGGAAAAAATGTCACCATTTGCAACACTGACGCATGTATTAGCATAAAACGAATCTTTCCTCTGTAATGAGCAAAAAGTTGTTGAAAATTATCTTTTCTTTTTCCTGAGTTGAGAAACTTGTGTACGAGTAAAGCGGTCGGCACATACATAATTTTAAAACCGACAGCCTTCATTCTGAAACACAAATCATAATCCTCCCCACAAAAGAAAAATCCTTCATCAAAATAACCTGATTTTTTTAAAGATGACTTTTTGATTAACATACATCCACCTGTTGCTACATCCATCTCTCTTACTTTGTCTTTATTTTCAAAATCATACGGATGATAGCCAAGCCAAAGGTTTATTTTAAATCCCCGCAGAGCAACCTGTTTTTTACCTACAAAAAACATCTTTCCCCCTAAAATGCCTGCTTTAGGATTAGTCTCTGCGGCTTTAACAAGCTCAGCTAAACAATTTTTGTCAAAAATCACATCATCATTAGTTACTAAAATATATTTTCCATCAGAAACTTTAATACCTTGATTCAAGGCAGGAGCAAAGCCCTCGTTAGTTTTGTTTTTGATCAATTGTATTTTATTAAAATTTCTCTGGAGCATTTGAAGGGTTGAATCGGTTGAGGCGTTATCAATCACAATAACTTGCATCTTATTTTTTGGATAGCTCATTTTATAAATTGATTCTAAAGTAAGATAAAGTGATTTAGAACGATTTTGAGTAGGGATTATTATTGAAACAAAAGGAAAATTTGATTTTTTTGCCACTGGGAAATTATATACCAAATATTAAACTTAAAAAGCTTTCATTGACTTATTAAGAACTCCTATATTTGGCAAAATAATATTTCCACATAACCCAAACTATAAATTTGTAGCTAATAAAAGCTAGAGTAAGAATTGGCTGTTTAATTAGATCTCTCCATGCCCTTGCCCAAATTAAACCCCTATAAAGCATACTTCCTTGATAAGAAAAAGGGACTGGGTGTTTTTTAGCATATTTTATTATAGATTTTATATAGTAAGATTCTTTTTTTAAGAGCTTAAATAAGGAGTCTTTTGATTCATGATGATAAATAACTGAATTTTTTACAAGAAGAGCGGGTATCCCTGAGGCCTCAAGTCTTTGAGTAATGTCCCAATCCTCGCCAGCATTTAAGGATTCATCATACCCACTTTCTTTTAGGAACAGATTTCTTGGAAAAAACCTGGCAGCCAGTATCCAGCTTGGACCCTTATAACAGTTTCGCTCAAGAGCCAAAGCTTTTCCCCAGAAAGTTTCACCAATAGAAACCTCAGGTATTACTATCATAGGTGTGAAGAATGACTCCTCTGAAATTTTTATACATTCCTTGATTAGAGAAGAGGAAACCTCCATATCGCCGTCAAGAAAAAGAAGCCATTTTCCTCGGGCGATTTTTGCTCCAAAATTCCTCTGCCTTGAGCGTTCGTTACCTTTTAGAATGACTTTTGCCCCAAGTTTTTTAGCAATTTGGGCTGTTTTATCAGTCGAATAATTATCAACGACTATAATTTCAGATTTTAAAGATTGCTTCTTGACTGAGAGTATACATCTTTGTATATCTTCTTCTTCTTGCTTTGTAGCAATAATAACTGATACAAGAGGAGTTTTTTTCACAACGCTAAAATTAACACATAATCTTAAGAAAATAAAAGGGGATATTTTGAATATTTATTTTTTGAGTTATCCACACCTTAAATTCCTCTTGTTGATATTTAAAAAGAGAGTTTAGTTTAGATTGTTACGATAAGTAAAACGATACACACTAACCGCCCTTTTTTACTCCAGGATATAGGAGTTTGGTGAGTATTTTTGCTATGGGTTAGCTGTCTCTTGACAAATAGTATTTTTGTGTGTTACGCTTTTTAGTTGAAATGCTGAACTTGAAACTGGGAATCCAAAAAAAAGGCGCAAAAAGAAAAGATTCAAATAAAGAGAATCCTATTGCTTGGCAAGTGAGGAAAGTTTTAAAAGATGCTGATCAGAAACTAATAGTTATGGTCAGAGGTTGATTTTAGATCTTTGGATTCTGGGAAGCAGACGGACCCAGAATCCAGGGGTATAAAAATCTTAAAAAGAGCATTACTACCGCAGACGGACTCGAATAGCAATGCCCTTTTTATTTTACAAGCATTTAAGCTTGATTAATTACAGAAAATATATGATTTAGAGCAGCAAATCATATATTCTCTAATATCTAGATTTTCACAAATCCAGATAGTTGTCAAGAGGGGAAATAGTATCTTGCATTGGAGACTAATCTAGGGCAGGGATTAGTCTCCAATAGAGGATAGTATATTAATAGATAGTATTGACAGCTAGAAGTTTATATGGTTAACTAGAATAGATTGCTTCAGATAATATCTTTTTAATTTTCAATTCACAATTTTAAATTTTCAATGAAAATTATAAATTAAAAATTATAAATTCCACGCATGGCTAACACTCGTTCGTTCAAACCAAAAAATACCAGAGCTACTCAGCGAGTAAGCGAATTTGTGAATCAGACTAATGGAATCTCTGATTTGACTGATACTTCTAGTTCTTTGGATATCCGATATCCAATATCCGACCCGCTTCGCCCGCCTAGCCGCGAGGCTGGCCAGAGCGGGAGCGAGGCAAGTATCCGAACTAGGGATGTTCCCACTGAGGAGGTAGAGGGAATTTTGGACATTATGCCAGAGGGGCATGGATTTTTAAGGCCTAAATATATCCCATCTGATAAGGATGTATATATTTCTGCAAGCCAGATAAGAAGATTCAACCTTCGTCCAGGGGATTTTGTTGAGGGTGGGGCAAGGCTTCCAAAAGAGCAGGAGAGATATTTTGGACTGCTTCAGGTTGTAAAAGTAAACGGCCAGGATGCAGAAAAAATGGTAACAGATCCTTCAGCTTTAGCCTCAGGGCGAACTCGTCAGAAACGAGTTCGGTTTGAAGATTTAACTGCAATTTATCCCAACAAGCACTTAAAGTTAGAAACAGGTAAACAGCCCTTATCACAGCGTGTAATAGACTTAATCGCTCCAATTGGGTTTGGACAAAGGGGATTAATTGTTTCACCACCAAAAGCCGGTAAGACCACAATATTAAAAGATATTGCCTCAGGTATTGCAAAAAATCACCCTGATGTAATTTTAATGGCAGTTTTGGTTGGGGAGAGGCCTGAAGAAGTTACAGATATATCAAGAGGAATCAAAGGGGATGTTATTGCATCAAATTTTGATGAACCAGCTGAAAACCAAACTCGGGCAGCAGAAATTGCCCTTGAGAGAGCAAAAAGATTAGTTGAGAGCGGAAAAGATGTAGTAATACTTCTTGACTCAGTAACGCGTTTGGGAAGAGCATATAATTTATCTGTTCCTCCTTCAGGGAGAACTTTATCAGGTGGATTTGACCCAGTTGCACTTTATCCACCAAAACACTTCTTTGGTTCAGCAAGAAACTGTGAAGAAGGTGGGTCACTAACTATCATAGGTACAGCATTGGTAGATACAGGATCCAGGATGGATGATTTAATTTATGAGGAGTTTAAGGGAACAGGAAACATGGAGCTACACCTCTCAAGAGGTTTGGCTGAAAGGAGAACTTATCCTGCAATAGATATAGGAGCCTCAGGTACACGTCAAGAACAGCTTCTTTTTGGAGGGGTGGAGTCAGAAGAATACAAAAAGATAGTAGTTATGAGAAGGATGTTAAATATATTAAATGATAATGAGAGAACAGAAGTATTCCTTGAGAGACTCTCAAAAACAGACTCTAATAAAGATTTCCTAAATTCATTAAAAGACGTTAAGTAGCAATTCCCACCCTTTTACTCCCACCCTTGGGGTGGGATTGTATTGACACCTGCGGATATTTGATACATTTTTTATCATTGACTTATTCTGTTAGAATAATAAAACCCCAAAATGAATCCCATTCATAAAGACATTAAAGATTTGCTTAAGTTCATCGTCGTTTACCAGTCCAGAAAAACTAAATATTTAGCCAGGAAATTTGAGGAATTTAAAGCAAATGTAGTCGTTCTCCTAATGCACAAAAGAGGGAGGTTCCAAAAACATGTCTGGCATACTTCCATGATTGGTTTAACCTCAATTGCCCTTTTAACCTCTGGAGTTTTTGGAAACAATGCACTTGTTGCTTCAACCTTTCCCGGTATGGTTGACCAGGATCCAAGACAAATTCAAACATTCGATCCGAATGCTTCAGGGGTAAGCTTGAATGCACTATCAGATGTAAGAACTTTAGTTTCAAGCAAACCCAGATCAGAAATAATAGAATATGAAGTAAAGAGTGGGGAGACATTATCTTCGATTGCTGAAAAATATGGTATAGATGTAGATACAATAAAGTGGGAAAATAATATTACTGATTTTGATTCCCTTAAACCTGGAGATAAAATAGCGATTTTGCCAGTAAGCGGAGTAGCTCATACTGTTTCTTCAGGAGATACTTTAGAGTCTGTAGCAAAAAAATATTCTGCAGAACCTCAGGCAATTTTGGATTTTCCATTTAATGATATTCCAGATGATTTTGCGCTTCAAATAGGACAAGTTTTAATAGTGCCTGATGGTGTCCCACCAGAAGTTAAAGCGCCAGCCAGACAAAGAATTGTGCCTCGATATATTGCGGAAGGTCCCACATCTCCTGCATTTAGCGCTCCAGGCGGAGGAAATTTCATTTGGCCAAGCTCTACCTCAGGAATCTCACAATATTTTGCCTGGTATCACCCTGGAATAGATCTTCCAAACAGGAATGCACCAGCAGTGGCTGCTTCAGATGGTGGGGTAGTTGTGATAGCAGGATGGCCTGATAATTATGGGAATAGAATAATGATAGATCACGGTAATGGTTATACTACTCTATATGCTCATCTATCTAATATATATATTTCATCTGGTCAATCAGTATCAAGAGGGCAAGCAATAGGTCAAATGGGCTCAACTGGAAGATCAACAGGAATACACCTTCATTTTGAGATCAGGTATAATGGCATAGCCATTAATCCATTAAGTATTTTAAGATAATTCATCGCTCCTCACATCTGAAAAAACCGCTCACGCGTCCAAATCGCTCGCTTGGGTTTGTTTCGTACCAAAGTCTATCTTAATTCTAACTAATTTCTCGACTCAACTGCACCACATTTTTTCTAGATTGTGACTTCGCTTCTATATTGGAAGATACTACATACAAAATACCAAATACTGTATACTAAATACTTTGTAAGGGCCCGTGGCGTAATGGTCATCGCGTCTCGATGGCATCGAGAAGATTAGGGGTTCAATTCCCCTCGGGTCCACCGAACGAAGTGAGATGGAGAAAGGGGAACAAGATCTCCGATTCATAGAGGAGTAGACTTATTCCCCTCGGGTCCACTTAGGCAGGGCCTATGGTTGAACGGTACAACGCGGCATTCGCATTGCTGAAGTCCGGGTTCAATCCCCGGTAGGTCCACAAAATTATTCTATTAGGACCTATAATTATCTTCTTAACCTGGCTCAAAATATATCAGATGAAAAATTCCATAATGAGGGAATGACCTTGAATAACTGATAGTTTTTAAAATCACTTCTTAAGATTTTTACTGTTACTATTAGAAACTACTACGATTGTCTTGTCTTGAGTGTGCGAAAGCTGCGGGCTAAATATTTAGCAGTTTTAATCTCTTTTTGATAACCAATAAATTTATAGGGTAAAAGCTAAAACCTTAAGGTAAATAAACTGTTGTAATAATCTAATTTCTGAAATTACCCCATAGGAATAAAAATTCATTAGGTTTTAAAATTACCAACAAAATATCCTTTAGTAAAAATTTAAAAACAGTTTAAATAATCTATTTTAAAAAAGAAAACACCCTTTCATTTCGTTTTCACAAACACTCTTGAATGTAAATTTATGTAAATTGATATCTTTTTATATTTTTAGTTTGTAAAATTAGAAGTTATAAAGTTTGTGTAAAGGGATTTCACAGCTATTGCGGAAATCCAAAAGTTAGGTTTGATATAGTATGAATAATATTGTGGAAAAGTGGAAAAAAGAGTTATTAGTTAATGATTTTTGGTTCATAGTTTAATTCAAAAGGATATCAATAAACAATGAACTACCAACTACAAACAGATTGGTGTAAACTAGGAGTATGAAGAAATATTTGCCTAGTGAAATAGAAAATAAATGGCAAGAGGTTTGGGCAAAAGAGAAGTTGTATGAGCCTAAAAAAGGTTCCTCAAAGCCAAAGAAATATATTTTAGATATGTTTCCATACCCTTCAGGAGATGGTCTGCATGTAGGCCATATGAAGGGTTATGTAGCTACAGATGTAATCTCTCGTTATTTTAGATATAAAGGCTTTAATGTTTTACACCCAATGGGATGGGATTCATTTGGGCTTCCAGCAGAAAATTATGCGATTAAAACAGGTATCCACCCCTCTATAACTACTCAAAAAAATATATCAAGCATTAAAAAACAGATGCAGATGATAGGCTTATCTTATGACTGGGATAGAGAATTTAGCACAACTGACTCTGATTATTATAAATGGACACAGTGGATTTTTTTGAAACTTTTTGAGGCTGGACTAGCTTATGAGGAAGATTCTCCGATTAATTGGTGCCCGAAAGATAAAACAGGCTTGTCTAATGAAGAAGTCATAGATGGAAAGTGTGAAAGGTGTGGAACTCCGGTTGAGCGTAAAAAAATTCGTCAATGGCTTCTAAAGATCACAGCTTATGCTAATAGATTACTTGAAGATTTATCTCTGCTTGATTGGCCGCAGTCTATTATAGATATGCAAAAAAATTGGATAGGTAAAAAACAAGGTATAAATATAACTTACCCTATCAAAGATTTGAATGAAAAGATAGAAGTTTTTACAACCAGGCCTGATACCAATTTTGGGGCAACTTTTATTGCTTTAGCGCCCGAACATCCAATCGTCGCTTCGCTTCTAAATTTAAAATTTAAAATTCTAAATTTAAAATTGGAAGAAATCAGAAAATATGTAGAGCACTCGAAGAATAAAAGTGAGGTTGAAAGAAAAGAAAATAAAGAAAAAACAGGCGTGTTTACAGGACTTTATGCGATAAATCAGCTAACCGGAAAAGACATGCCAATTTGGGTTGCAGACTTTGTTTTAATGGAATTTGGTACAGGAGCTTTAGTTGGGGTTCCAGGGCACGACAAGAGAGATTTTGAGTTTGCTTCTAAGCACAATTTAGAAATTATCAGAGTAGTAAAGGGGAGTGATAATGATGAATCTGAGATCAAAAAAATAGATCAAGTCCAGGAAGATGAAGGAATAATGATTAATTCTGATTTTTTAAATGGATTAGATATTCACGAGGCTACAAAAAAAATAATGGATTATATGGAGGAAAAAGGACACGGAAAGAAAGTGACCGAGTACCATTTGCGTGATTGGATTTTCTCAAGGCAGCGATATTGGGGAGAACCTATACCAATTATTCATTGCGAAAACTGTGGTTTAGTCGCTGTTCCATATGATCAGCTACCTTTAAAGCTACCTCAGGTTGAAAAATATGAGCCAACGGGAACAGGTGAGTCACCTCTATCAGCTATTCCTGGATTTGTTAATACTAAATGTCCAAATTGTAGGAAAGATGCTAAAAGAGAAACAAACACTATGCCTAATTGGGCAGGATCTTCTTGGTATTATCTAAGGTTTGCAGATCCTAAAAACACTAAGGATTTGATATCTAAAGATATGGATAAGTACTGGTTGCCGGTTGATTGGTATGTTGGTGGGGCAGCTCATGCAGTATTACATTTGCTTTACTCAAGGTTTTGGCACAAATTTCTATATGATGAGGGAGTAGTTTCAAGTAAAGAACCGTTTCAAAAACTAAGTACAGTGGGACTCGTTTTAGCCGCAGACGGAAGGAAAATGAGTAAGAGCTTAGGGAATGTAGTTACTCCTGAGAAAATTGTAGGTGAGTACGGTGCAGATACACTTAGATTATATGAGGGATTTATGGGACCTTTTGAAAATACAATTGCTTGGGATCCTACAAGCATAAATGGAGTGTGTAGATTTTTAACACGAGTTTGGGAGGTTATCCAAAAAGATTCAATAGAAAAAAATGATCCTAAGGTAGAGGTTGCACTAAACAAATTAGTAAAAAGCGTTGAAGCAGATATTTTAGAGATGAAGTTTAATACTGCAATAGCCTCAATGATGGAGTTTATAAACTTAATTTTTCACAGCGGTTTATCTCTTAAAGCTAAGAAGAAATTCTTAATAGTTTTGGCTCCTTTTGCCCCTCATATAACTGAGGAGTTATGGCAAATGGTTAATGTCATTCCCTCGAAAGAGGAAATCCAGAATAGATCCTCGATCGGAGTCGAGGATGACAATTTCCAAAGTATTCATCTTGAGTCTTGGCCAGAAGTTGATTCTAAATATTTGGAAGAGGAAAAAGTAATTGTGGCTGTGCAGGTTAATGGGAAGCTGAGAGATACGATAGAAATTCAAAACTCAAATGTCAAATCTCAAAAATATGTAGAAGAACTTGCTTTAAAAAGTCCAAAAGTAAATAAGTTCCTATATGGTAAAGAGCCTAAAAAAATAATCTATGTTCCAGGTAAGATCTTGAATATAGTAGTATAATATTTTTATGTCTGCTCTTAAAAGAGATGATAAGTGGCTTTTATCCAGGCTGGATTTTCTTTGGACAAACTATTTTGAAGATGTAAGACAAGTTAATAGAGTTTATATTAAATTTGGAAGGAATTCAAAATATAGATTAGGCTCAATCAGGTTTGATAGAAGAACTAAGGAATCCTTTATTGTTATAACCTCATTGTTTAAAGATCCTGAGGTTCCTCAGGAAGTAATTGATCATACTATTGCTCATGAGCTTTGCCATTATACCCATGGTTTTTCTTCCCCAAAACCTAGAATGCACAGATACCCTCACTCAGGTGGGGTAATAAAAAGGGAGCTTTCTGAAAGAAGACTAGGACACCTTTATAAAGCATACAAGCAGTGGTTAAAGCAGTACCGGAAAAGTCTTTAGTATGTAGTATATTGTATACTAAACTATGGAAGAAGGTAAGGATCTAATTTCTCAATATAAGATCCCTTTAATTTTAGGTCTTGTGGGAGTAGTCTTAGTAGGTGGGAGTTTTTTAACTTCAAATTTAAATAAACCTGCAAGTATCTCTGACTTCCCCAAAGAAAGCATTGTTGATGAAAATTTTACTGACATAAAAGTAGATATTTCAGGAGCTGTTAAAAATCCAGGAGTATACTCGTTTTCAAAAGGACAAAGAGTAGAGGATGTAATATCAAAAGCAGGTGGGTTCATAGACACTGCCAACGCAGAATATATATCAAAATCTCTAAATCTATCACAAAAGATATCAGACGGACAAAAAATTTATATACCTTTTCAAGGTGAAAGTGGACCGGCCCAAGTTGCTGGAATCAACACTTCTGGCAAGATAGGAATAAACTCCGCAAGCAGTTCACAGCTTGAGGAACTTCCAGGCGTTGGTCCTGCCACAGCCGCTAAGATAATGGGAGCCAGGCCATATGCTGAAATTTCTGACTTATTGAATAAAAAAGCTGTTTCAAAATCAGTTTATGAAAAAATCAAAGATTTAGTAGATATAAATTGAACCCCACCAGACTTTCAGTTCTAATAGTCTTAATACTTTTAATCTTGTTACGGATACAATCAGAAGGGGGTTTGAGAAGGTTTGATATAGACTATGATTTACAAGCTTTGGCTGGAAAATTTGAAAATACAAGATTTTTCCTAAGTAATAGGATTAACCAGATTTTGCCTGCGCCTCAAGCAGGTTTACTTTCAGGGATGCTTCTAGGAGTAAAGACAAATTTACCTTTAGATTTTGATCAGAATTTAAGAAAAACCTCTACCATTCATATTGTTGTGGTTTCTGGCCAAAATTTAACATTAGTTGCAGGGTTTTTACTTACAATGGCTCCTTTTTTAGGTTAAGAAAAACAATAATTGCATCCTTTGTAGGAATAATTTTTTATGCAATGCTCACAGGTTTGCAAGTTCCTGTGATTAGAGCGGGGGTTATGTTTATTTTTGCATCAAGTGCGTCTTTGTTGGGCAGAGAAAAAGAAGGCTGGTGGGTTTTGGTTCTAACAGGTTTAGGTATGCTTGTTTATAACCCAAACTGGATCCTTTCTATATCATTTCAGCTCTCATTTTTAGCTACAGTTGGGGTAGTTATTGTAGCCCCTGTTCTAATTGCGAAGCTAAAAAAGTTGCCTGAATTTTTAAAAGAAGATTTTTCAGTCTCACTTTCTGCTCAAACATTAACTTTACCTATAATAGCTGCAAATTTCCATCAGTTGAGTCTGATTGGTATATTAGTTAATACTTTGATACTCTGGACAATACCAGTAATTATGATCACAGGCTTTATTACTTTACTTGGGGCAATCATTGATCCTGCTTTAGGTCAAATATTAGCGCTAATACCTGGTGTATTTTTAATTTATTTTGTTTATATTGTAGATTTATTTGCAAAGTTGCCCTTTGCAAGTATTGAAGTAGGAGATTTTGGGATTTTGCTTTGGATAGGATATTATTTAGTTCTCTTGGGTTTATTCTTACAATTTAAAAAAGGAGTTAAGATAGATGATAAAAGTTTAGAGTTAATGAGAAAAGGAGGGTAAGTTGCAGAGCTCATTGTTTAACTAGACTTTCTTTGTTAAAATGAGGATATGGGTTTAACTTCTGTAACATTAGAAATTAAAAATGCTTATAAACCGAAAAAAACTGTTAAAGGCGAGTTTTTAGTAGATAGTGGAGCTATGTTTACTGTTTTAACAGAAGAAATGGTACGAAAATTAGAGCTTAAACCAGAATTTGAAAGAGAATTCAGCTTAGCTGATGGAACTACTATTAAAAGAAAGCTAGGTAATGCATTTGTGAAGTATCAAGGAATTGAATCAAGTTCCCCAGTCGTGTTGGGAGAAAAACAAGATACTCCGCTTCTTGGAGTGCTAACATTAGAAGCTTTAGGTTTAGTCCTTGATCCTTTTAAAAGAAAGCTTCACCCAGCTAAATTAACCCTATAGTGGTTGTTGACAAAGAAAATATTTGTGATATACTTTATCTACAACTGAATATTTTTAAAGGCGTTTTAATCTATCGCAATAGATGAGCCGCATAGGTCAGTCCTGAGCTAGGCGTAAGGAAATACTATGACAGAAGTGAAACTGTAAAAATATCACAAGCGTGTCGGAAACGGAGCGCTAGAGATTAGTTTTCTAGTAATCCTCCAGACGGAGGATTTTTTGAAACTAAATCAAGGTGGTACCGCCCTCAAAAAGAGAGCCCTTGAGTGTTTATCACACTGAGCAAAGTCGAAGTGTTGGTAAGCACCCAAGGGCTTTTTTTAAAGCCTAAAATATCTAGCTTTGCACCCCAAGGGTGGAAGCACAAGGGGGTGGAAGCACAAGGGTGGAAGCAGAAAAAAAGTAATATGGAAACAAAAGGAAATTTTATTCATCTTCAACATAACGATCAGTGTGTTCCTAACCAGGAACTAAACTTTGGTGGGGCTCAGGTAGTTCTATCGAGTGAAGAATCAAAAGCTTCAAGAAAAGCCTCAAATACTCTCAGAGGACTGGAACAGTTTGGGATTTTTGAATCAGACTTTCATACCAAACCACAAACTCTGGTTTATAAAACAGCTGGCTTGGGACAACCTGGATTAACATTCGTACTAATAGGAGATGATAAAGGAAAAGGTTATTTTGTTCATCCAAGGGTATTTGCCTTTGAAGATGGAGTAGTTACGAACATCCCAGATGTAGCAATGAAAATGCTCTCTAGCACAGATGTGCTTCCTGTGATCTCAGGAACATGTCAATTTGGGGCGAATGGAGCAAAAGCCGTGGCAGAAGATGGAACAACTTTTTATTTAACTGATAATGCCGAGGCTAGTCAAATAAATAAGCCTATTAAAACTATCACTGCAATTCAAACCCTTCATCCCTATGAGATGGAAACAATGCTTAGATTAACTGATTTCTTAAGATGTTTTGGTAAACCTGCTATTGATTTAGATTTCCACTTGCCTGAAATTGAATACCTAAACTACGGAATTCACCAGTGGCAAATGGGATTTATGGATGATTTAATGCACACGTTGATACAGTCGATCCTGGAGATGTTGAAAATTGGCAAGAGCCGCCTTTTGGTAAGCGAAGTGGAACAGTCAAGGATGGGAAAATTTATGGGTTAGGAGCAAGTGATGAAAAATCCGGGGTAGTTACGTTAATGTTTCTTGCAAAAAAACTTAAAGATAATAAGCCTAAATGTGATGTTTGGTTAACATTTGTTGTTTCAGAAGAGACATCAGGTTCAGGTACCAAAAACTTCTTAACCTGGTTTAAGAAAAATTACATCAAACAATATAAAGATATTGCTGGGGTGCTGCTTGAGCCCACAGGGCTAGAATCTATCGAAGTTGGTCATAGGGGGAATATATTTATTAAACTTAAGACCTTAGGAGATAGTGGTCATGGTTCTCAGCCACAAAAAATACAAAATCATGCCGTGTTTATTATGATTAAAGTCTTAGAAAAGATTCAAAAACTTGAAAAATCTTGGAAAAAGAAATATAAACATGAGTTTTTGGGTGAACCTTCAATTGGCATTGCTACGAGTATCCAAGCAGGAAGTGTGGAATCACCTAATAAATTTCCAGATAGCTGTGTTACAACTTTAGACATTAGAACAACTCCAAAATTAAATTCTGTTGTTCTGCAAGAATTGAAAGAGTCTCTAAAATGATTATTCGTAGAATTTGAATATTTATTTCAACCAGCTTCATACGGATTAACAGAAAAAAATGACCGCA
>CAYWKL010000020.1:0-16928 GCA_964459095.1 uncultured Gammaproteobacteria bacterium | reverse complement strand
AGGAGGGAGAGAAATCGACGATGAAACACCTCTCTTTTGATTTTTCAGGACTAACCTTTGAATCTATAAAAACGGTTCAGGGGACAAGGTCTGGCGGACAGTTTAACTGGGGCGGTTTCCTCGAAAGAAAGAATCTATCGTTAGATTATTTCGCTGGGGACCTCCGATGGTAACATCGGAGTGCCAATCAACTATATGCTGGAACATCTGAGAATCCTGCACTAGTATTGACAGTTCGGATTAATTTCGGTTAATCTGAGATCAGTACTGAAAATGTGTCAGGTGCAGACAATCAGCAGGGAAGTCCGACATTACGTCGGGACCCCTCAACGACTGCATGTTGACCCACGCACCGTATGGTGCGGGGATAATACAGTCTGAACTTCGATGCGAATCGGAGACCTAGGCAGAAATGGCTTAGGATTTTAAACCACGGTAATTTATGCGTCCGAGAATACTTAAAAAGGAATTAATACTTGGTGAATTCCAAAAGCAAGTTCTGGTAGGCTATCTTTTAGGAGATGGTCATATTGAAACCTGGAAGAATTCACAAGTAGCTCGTTTGAGAGTAGAACAAAGCTTAAAACAGAGAGTATTTGTTGACTGGTTGTTTGAAATCTTTAAGGATTTTATCAGAACAGGTCCAACGGTAAAGAAAACTAAAGTATATTTTAGCACTTTAACTTCAAAACAATTCTTTCTCTATAAGCAACTGTTCTATTTAAACGGAAAGAAAATTATTCCTAATGATATTGAAAATCTTCTAACGCCAATCAGTTTAGCTGTTTGGTTTATGGGAGATGGATCAGTTAAGTCGAAAGAGTGTAATGGTAGAATTATTAATACTCATGGGTTCAATGAAAATGAGATTATTAAATTATGCCAGATTCTAACCAGAAAATTCTCTTTACAGACAGGTATTCGAAGACAAAAAGATGGCTTGCAGATTTATATTTCTGCTAAAAGTGCTGGAGTATTAACTAAGTTACTCACCCCTCACTTATTGCCATACTTTTATTACAAATTACCAAAATTTAAAAGTTAACAGATTTGCCAAAATCGTAACGGAGGAGTGCAACGGTACTCTTGCCTCGAAAAGAAATCGAGGTTTAAGCGCAAAAGTATATAGAGTGCTTGATAGTGAGACGGACATGTCGAACTAGTGCGAAAGCAGGCTTTAGTGATCTCGTGAAGGATCGGGGGATCCTCACGGCAAACGGATAAAAGCTACCCCGGGGATAACAGGCTAGTGCTACCCAACAGTCCACAAGGACGGTAGCGTTCGGCACCTCGATGTCGGCTCATGGTATCCTGGAGGGGAAGTACCTTCCAAGGGTCGGGCTGTTCGCCCGTTAAAACCGTACGCGAGCTGGGTTCAGAACGGCGTAAGCCAGTTCGGACTCTATCCAGTATGGGCGTTTTGATACTTGAGGGGAGTGGTCTCTAGTGAGAAATTGCTACTCTCCGACGAAATGTCGGAGTGACAATTTGGCTAATAACGGTGAAGCCCTCTTGACTTTGGGTTTATTACGGTTCTATTATGAACCCAATTAATAACAGTCAATGGGTAATACCGTGGGAAGACTCTCTAAGATAGATCAAATTAATCTTGCATACATAGCAGGGTTTTTGGATGGTGATGGAAGTATTATGCTTCAAATGCATCGTCGAAAATCTGGCATTGAGGTATTTCGGATAAAAACAGTTATATGTTTCTATCAGGATAATCGTCATCTTGAACAGATAGAATGGTTTAAGCAGGTATTAGGTTGTGGGTATGTTTATACTCGCAACGATAAGATCTGTGAACTGAGAATAGAAGGGTTTCAAAAAGTTTTTAATACCTTAACTCTATTAAAGCCTTACTTAAAGTTTAAGAAGAAGCAAGTTGATTTGATGTTGGAATTAATCCCTAAACTACAACAAAAGCTGGTTTCAAAAGAACAAGCGGTGGTTTGGATTAAAAAGATGCAAGGGTATAACTACTTTTCATCCCAAAGAACAATCTTAGTAGGTGTCCCCGTAACGACTGATATATGAGGTGCCAGATAATCTGGAATTTGAGCAGAGCTTGATTTCTGCGAAATTAAACTCATATTATATGCCAATTCCGTAACGTTAAGTCGACGGAAAAGATATAGTCTGATCCTCAGAGAAATCTGAGTAAACAAAATGACGAGAGGACCGAGACGAGTAAGCCTCTAGTGTGCCAGTTGTATGTTGAATGCAGCGCTGGGTAGCTACGCTTATTTTTGATAAGTGCTGAAAGCATCTAAGCACGAAACAGACCCCAAGATTAGGTATCTTTTTAAGACCCCAAGAAGACTACTTGGTTGATAGGATTGCGGTGTAAGTGCTGTAAGGCATTTAGCCTACAATTACTAATGGTCAAAGTTGAGTTTTTTTGGCAGGTCGTATTCACATTTTTTAGTACAATAGGTGTATAATTTACAAATCTTAAAAGAAAGATAGGTGAAAATGATTGCCAAAGACGCTAACAATGGCCGATTTATTGGCCAAAGAGACTGAAAAAAAATTAAGTATTTCCCGTGGTCAAGAATTAGAAGGCGAAGTAGTTCTTATTAGCTCAAAAGAGATCATACTAGATCTTGGTCTTAAATCAGAAGGTGTACTTTCTACTAGAGATCTCTCTTTAGAACAAGAAAAATCCCTAAAAGTTGGTGATAAATTAAAAGTATATGTAAACCTTACTGAGAACGAATCAGGACAAGTTGTTTTGGGCCTACACAAATCTACTTCCAAAGGTCCCTCAAGCGCAAAATGGGATAAATTTGAAGCAGCTATAAATTCTAATAGAACTTTTAACGGACGGGGAATTGAAGTAAATAAGGGAGGATTAATAGTTGAAGTAGGGGATGTAAGAGGATTTTTACCCTCATCCCAGGTTTCGCTTTCTTCAGCTTCCTCAATTGAAGACTTAATTGGGAAAGATATTTTAGTAACAGTAATTGAGGTAGATCCAACTCAAAACAGACTTATTTTTTCTCAAAAAACTAATGTTTCTGAGGAAGTAAAGGAAACCTTGAGCAAAATAAAAGTAGGGGATAAAGTTAAAGGTAATGTTGCTGCTGTACTTGCATTTGGAGTGTTTGTTACCTTGGAAGATGGGGTAGAGGGCTTAGTTCATATATCTGAGCTGGCTTGGGAAAAGATAGAGGATCCTGGAAAGCTGTATAAGGTAGGAGACGAAATTCAAGCTTTAGTTACATCAGTTGATCCTAATACAAACAGAGTAAATTTATCAATTAAACAAACACAAAAAGATCCGTTTGAAGAAATTGCTAAGAAATACTCTAAAGATGATGTGGTGAAAGGCACAGTCTTAAAAATTACTAGTATGGGGATATTTGTTAATTTGCAAAATGGATTAGAGGCATTAATTCCAGCCTCTAAACTAGACACATCACAAAAATATGAAATAGCTCAAAATGTATCAGCAATAGTTGATAATATTGATATAGTTAAGCGTAGGATTTATCTAGTTCCACTCATTACGAGTACTAAAGATCTAATATATAAATAAAATCCTTTAATGGTCAAGTCAACTTCTAGCTTTATCTGTCAGCAGTGTGGGTATGTGGCCCCATCTTTTTTGGGTAAGTGTCCAGAGTGTGGGACTTGGAATAGTTTGGTAGAAGAAGTGATAAGTGATAGGAGATATGGGATAAGTAAAAAAACTAGAGGTCAAGCAGAGCTCGTTAAATTATCTGATATAGAAAGTAATGCTTTAGATAGATTAAGTAGTAATATAGGAGAGGTAGACAGGGTATTAGGAGGAGGAATAGTAAAGGGGTCAGTTATTTTACTTGCAGGAGAGCCAGGTATTGGAAAATCTACATTATTAACGCAAATAGCTTTAGTTTTCGCTGGTCCTACTGAGAATATCGCTTCGCAGCCTCGCTCTCTTGTTCGCCAACGCAAGCGTCCTGCGGTCGAGGCGACCTCGGATACGCTCTCCGGCGAAGCGCCGGATCATCTAGGGCTCACTGCGTTCGGAGGCAGCTTTGCTCATTCGAATTTGAATTCAACTTTGTATGTAGCTGGGGAGGAATCACCAACTCAAATAAAACTAAGAGCAGAGAGAATAAAAAAAGGAGCTGATATTTTGATCTTAAATGAAACGAGTACAGAAGTTATTGGGAAAGTTTTGGAAGAAGTGAAACCAGCACTTGTTATCATAGATTCAATTCAGACTATGGAGCTTGATAATTTAGATTCACCTGCTGGTTCTATCTCACAAGTTAGGGAATCAGCATATTATCTTGGGAAATTAGCAAAAAAATTTCACATCTCAATAATTTTAGTAGGCCACATAACAAAAGAAGGTGCTATTGCTGGGCCCAAAGTTTTAGAGCACTCTGTTGATGTGGTTTTAAGTTTAGAAGGAGAAGCTTCCAGTCCCTATAGAATCCTAAGAGCTTCAAAAAACAGATTTGGATCAGTTGATGAGATAGGAGTATTTGATATGAAAGAGAGTGGTTTAGAGCAGGTTAGCAACCCTTCAAAAGTTTTTTTAAACCAAAAGTCAAATGCACCTGGATCAGTTGTAACAAGCTTGCTGAACGGCTCAAGGCCGGTTTTAGTAGAAATCCAGGCCCTTGTTACCAAAACAATACTTCCATACCCCCGGCGTGTAGCAAACGGGATTGATTTTCAAAGGCTGCAGCTTTTGGCGGCAGTAATTTCTAAAAGGCTTAATTTAAACTTGTTTGATAAAGATATTTTTGTAAATGTCACAGGAGGGATAAAAATCTCAGACACAGCTTGCGATTTGGCAGTTTGCCTGGCTATAATTTCATCTATTAAGGATAAACCAGTAAGTACAAAGACAGTTGTATTTGGAGAGGTTGGTTTACTTGGGGAATTAAGGACAATCCAAGGAATAGAAAAAAGAGCCCAAGAAGCAAAAAGACTTGGATTTACAAAAATTATTTCTCCTGATAATGCAAAAAATATTTTGGAAGCCATGAAAAAAGTATTAGTATAAATTTAAAACTTGCAACTACTTGCAATTTAAGTCTAAAATACTATTATGGATGACGAGGAGAATAAAAAAGCAAAAGGAGATGAGGAACGAGTAAAGAGTGATGAGTCAGGAGAAGAGATTGAGGATGAGAAAAAAAGTGACGTAGATTCTATAGAAGATCCTTTTGAGGAAGACTCAGATGAGGGTGAAGGGGCAAGGGGAAAGCGTGAAGATCATGATGACGAAGAAGATGAGACAGAGGAGGAAGAGCTGAAAGCTGAAAGCGGAAAGGGTGAAGATGATAAAGATGAAAGCAAGGAAGAAGAGCCTGACGAGGAAAAAGTAGGCACTGTTGATGAAGATGAAGCTGAAAAAATTGAGGAAGAGCGTGAAGATAGGAAAGAAAAGAATGATTTTGATGATCTTACAGAGGATGAAGACAAAGAGGACAAAACTGAAGGTTTCTATAAGCAAAGCTTGAAAGATGACTCTTATAAACCAGAAGATAGGACTGAAAATTACTATCAACAAATGAAAAACGAAGAAGAAGAAAAACAAGAAGAGCATATCCCACCTTTAGGTTCAATGAATAGTTCAAACTATCAATCTTCAAATATTTATGCCAGTCAAAAACCACAAAGAGGAAGCAAGTTTCATGTAGTTATCTTAATTGTGATTGGTTTAATTGTTATTGCAGCAACAGTTTATTTCTTACAAAACAGCTTTAATGTAGGGCTTCCAGCACTTACCTTTATCTCAGATAAGACCCCATCACCAACTCCATCTCCTGCTCCAGCAAAACCTACACCAACCCCAACTAAAGAGCCACTAGATCGATCTGAATTTAAATTAGAAATACTTAATGGGACCTCAACGACAGGTTTGGCAGCATCAACCTCTTCAAACTTACAAGATTTAGGTTATGAGGTAGTAAGAGTGGGGAATGCTACAAACTCAAGCTTTGAACAAACTTTAGTTAGAGTAAAACCTACTATGCTTGATTTAGCGGAGCAATTAATCAGAGATTTAGCTCCAAAGTTTACTGCTATTGCTGATCCAACATTACCAGATACAGAAAATAATGATAGTGTGATTATACTTGGGACTAAGTAAAAATATCATATCACACCCCGGGGGTGTGATATTTTAAAAGGACTTTAGAGAGCGAAGCACTCTAAGACATCGATCATTAGAGTAGGCGAAGTTCTCGCAAGGCCCTGAAAGGGACTTATCTAAATTGAATATAAAATTAATCTTGCGGTTTGTGGTAGCCGTAGTATTTGCTCTGGTAGCCACTATATTTTCTGAACTTGTTCCTGAAGTCTTTTTTGTAAACAGGATTCTTGCAAGAGTTCTAATTGCTTTATTTGCAGGTTTTATAGGATTTAGTTTATTTCCTGATATTGCTCAAAAAATAAGTCTTTTGACTTGGTCTTTTATTAATCTTTTCACTCATAGGTTATCTACAGAAATCATGAATAGAATGGTAAAACTTTCGCGTCCTTCGCCTACTAACATACCTTTAAGCCATCAAGTACCAATAGGAGGAGTCTCTGCTAGCCAGCCACTAATAACCGATACCTCTGTTCTAATTGATGGAAGGATTTTGGATATTGCAAAGACAAGTTTTATTTCTGGTGTTATATTAATCCCAAACTTTGTTTTATCTGAGCTTCAGCAGGTAGCAGATTCAAGTGACTTTTTAAAACGCCAAAGAGCAAGAAGGGGTTTTGAAATAATTGAGGAGCTTAAAAAAATTAAAGGACTAAGGGTTGAGATTTGGGAAAAAGAGGTTACAGGAAAAAATGTGGATGAAAAAATACTTAAATTAACCAAAAACCTTGGGGGAAAGCTTTTAACCACAGATTTTAATTTAAATAAAGTAGCAAGTGTTTCAGGAGTTAAAGTTCTAAATATAAATGAGCTTGCAAATGCAGTCAAAACTGTTGCCATCCCAGGAGAGACTATAAAAATAAAAGTTATACATCTAGGCAAAGATTCTGATCAAGGGGTGGGGTATTTAGATGATGGGACAATGGTAGTTGTGGAAAAAGGAGCTAGCTTGGTAGGAAAAGAAATAAAAGTAGAGGTAACAAGGATGATCCAGGTTGCAGCAGGAAGAATGATTTTTACGAAATAATATCACACCTCCGGGGTGTGATATTGGGGGGTGACGTTGAATTGGTGGGTTGACAATACATAGATTTTATTCTAGGTTAAATTTAAGGTGGTTTTTTCTAAAAATAAAGAAAAGGGAATAGCCCATATTCTGCTTTTAGTTGTTATCCTTGGGCTTTTAGCACTTACTGTTTATTTATTTGCTTCTGGTAGCTTAAAAAATCTTCTAGGTAATCTCAAAATTAATGAAAAAAATGTATTTGCTCAAGAAATTACTCACCCTTTTTTAATTGTTAAACAAGAAGATTTTCAAAGCTTAAGGGATAAATCTATTAGTGAGCCATGGAAAAGTATGAAAACAAAAGCTGCAACTGATGCAGCTAAACTTAATTATGATTCATCTTTAAGTGTACAAAATAAGGCTAATAGAATGAGAGATACTGTATCTGCCGCCTCTTTATCTTATATCTTGGAGCCTGATGCTAGTGCCTCGGCTACTTATAAAGATAAGGTAAGGGATACTCTAATGAATTGGGATGATCTATATACTGGATTGGATTGCAGTCTTTGGAGCACAACTGTTCCGCCTGGATATGCTTTTTTTAACTCAGTTTTAGCCTTTGATATCATCTATAATGACTTGACACCTGAAGAAAAATCTTCTATTGAATCTAAATTAGATAATATTGCTGAGTGGTACTGGAGTAATAATTGTGCTTGGCCAACAAACCAAAATGCAGTAAGAGGAGTTTGGGCACTTTTTCAGGGTGACAGAAGCAGGTTTGATACTGCTAAAGCAAATTATAGATCCTCTAATGAGTCTTACTTAACAAGCAACGGAGTTTTTAACATGGGGACAAATTATGCCTGGTCAAGATTAGGTTCAGATACAAATGACGCTAAGTCTTATTTTATAGATGTTTTAGAGTTTACAGGGGAAGACAGTTACTATACTGATCCTAAATTTATCCAGTTTAATGAATGGCTATTCTCAGGTTCAATAACCCCTTTTCGAGAAACCGTTACATTTGGTGATTCTGATCCAGATTTTTTAAGTCTTTCAAAATTCCCAATGGCTGCTGTTAATAGGGCATTTAAATTCTCAGATCAGGCAGCTAAAAATGCAGCCTGGCTAGCAGAAGGTGCAACCCACAAAGGGAGATTACTTCACTATTTATTGCTTGAGCAGCCTCTGGCTTCCCCTGAAAAACCAATAAGCAGAATATGGAAAGATGGGATGGTATCTTTCTGGGAAAATAATCCAGTAACAACTTCACTAATGGGTGCTTTATGGAATCCTAAATCATTTACTGATCACGCTCATAAGGATGTTAATGCTATCCATTTAAGTGCTTATGGGGAAAACATTTTAAGAAACTCAGGTTATGAAGGTTGGAAAGTAGCTTGCGGGGGAGACACATGGACATATGTTCATGACACTGCGGTTTCTTCAAATACTCTCTTAATTGATGGAAAAGACCATTTTACTAAAAACGGGGCAGGCGTTATTGAAGGTTTCACAGGAGGATTATTGGATTATGCTTCAGGTGATTCTGGCCCCGCCATAAAAGAAGGCACTCATTTAAGAAATTTTATTTTTGTTCATCCTCAGGATAGTAAACCTGGATATTTTATTCTCGCTGATGAAGTAGTAGCCAAAAGTAAAAATGCAAAAGTAAATATTGCACTTCATCCAAATTCTGCCAATTATTCTACAATTTTAACGAACCAAGAATATATCTGGACAATTAATCAGTATACTGGGCAAAATGTATATACCTCCATATTTTTAGGTACGTCTCCTACTGGGGTTGAAATCAGAAATGGCGCCTTGTGTACAAAGAATACAACTTTTCCAAGTTTTTCAGGTAAATATATATATTCAACTTATCCCACTAACAAAGGCAAGAAAAATATAGTCACAATAATTTTCCCATCTGACGCAACTCATCCTAAAGCTGATATGACTAGAGTTTCTGGTTCAGGATATAGTGGCGCAAAGGTGGACTTTGGAGGTGGAGTAGTAGATACAGCCCTAGAATCAGCTGGAATAAGTAATGTTACATACGGAGGCGCAATATTTAGAGGGTTAGCTTCAGTTTATAGAACAAATGGTAATAATTTCTATTTTGTAAGAAGAGGGAGAACATTTAATAATGGTCAAACTCCAAGGATAGGATTTGATTCAAACTCAGATATAAGTATATATATAAAAGATAAACTAGGTAATATTGTCTCACCAGGCACTGATGTGACTATATATTATCCTAACATTGTTAATGTAAAACTAAATAGCAATACCTTAACTAATATATCCTCAGGTACAGGCTGGGTTAAGGTTAATATCCCCTCTGGAACCCACTCCTTAGAGATTATCTAGCTTCAACTCGTATATCACACCCCGGGGGTGTGATATTGAACTGGTGGATTGACAAGAGAGAAAATAAGTTTAAAATTCCTTTAGGATTCTGTCTTCGATTATTCTGCCCTCTGTTCATCGATCCCACTTAAAAACTTATGCTTTATTTTGGGATTTTTACAGTTGGCTTATATCTTGGTGTACTCCTTGCCCTTTATTTTTCTAGTACTGAAGAGTAGTATTTTGATACATTAATTAATGGTTTATATAAGTTGCTGGGCTTTGAAGTTGGGGAAAACTAGCGACCTTAAATCTATATTTAATTTTTGAGCCTCTTCTAAGGCTTTAAACACAACTCTGACTCCCTGCAAATTTATACCTTCCACCTGGGTTAAGTATTTAAGGAACTGGAATTCATCCAGATTTTTAATTGTGAACATTCTTCTATTTGTTCCAGTTCTGTAAGGCTTTATAAAGTTCCACTTCTCATAAAGCATTAAAGTTCTTGGGTGCAGCCCTAAAAGGGAGGCAGCTACAGAGATAGTTAGAATAGGCTCATCCGTGCGCATATAGAAAAGTTATTTCAAAAGAATAATAAAACCTGATATCAATATTGTCAATAGGCAAGCCAATTCATTTTTAAGTACACAGAAACAATATATTTAATTATAATCAAAAAAAGTTAGATAATACCTCTTTAAAATATTATTTTTCTTAATAATTTTTTTGAGGAATAAATGTTAATACTTTTCATTCTTAAAGTTAGGCCTCAATATCGGGTAAGTTTATATTAGTCTGACTTAAAAATAGGTTAATATTCCTAATAATTATGATCTTCCTATACATAATGAGTTAGCCTAGTTTGAAGTTAGGCTTAAATGGAATAGAAAATTTAATAAATATTATACAAGAAATAAACCCTGAAATAATCTTATATTTAAAATTTACAAGATATAATTAAATTAACACAAAATGAAAAGTAGCTAGCAACTTTTATTGACTATGATCTTTAATATTTAAGATTAGTTTATTTTAATAGGTTATTTTTGAGTATAGAATATACTCTAGAGATTAAACACCTAAAAGGAACTAAAAATTTGTATAAATAAAATGGAAAATTTAAGTAAAAAACTAAAACTCATAGTTTATGATTTTTTATAAAAAACCAAATATTTAACGAAAACTGGATTCAAAACAGTTAATTTTGACTATCTTTCAATTATTTTGAACTATTTTTAGGCTTATTTTGCCTTATTGACATACTGTACCCACTTCCTATTAACATAGAAAATGAAGCTAATTTATATGTTAGGTGTTAACAATTTATGATCTTTTAGTTTTTTATCTTTATGTCTGCCAAACTCACTATCCACCAGCGTCTTAAATTAATAAAAAGAGCTCTTAGCGGAGAAAGTGTAACTGAGCTTTGCAAAGAGGCTAAAATCTCGCGTACAGTCTTTTATAGATGGATAAAAAAATTTAAAAAAGAACATGGTAACCTTGGTCAAGCTGTAGATTCTATTGAAAAGTCCACTTTAAGGCCTCAAGACCGCTTAGAGATGATAGAGAGAGTTAAGCTTGGGGAGAAAGTCTCTTCTGTTTGCAAGCTCTATAAGGTCTCAAGAACAGTATTTTATAAATGGCTAAAAAGATATGAAGATGCACCTGAGGGTAAAAAACTGGAGGCACTTTGGGATCAAAAGCCAAAAATAGAAAAATACTACCGCCAAGCTTCAGAGGAATATGAAGAGGCAGTGCTTTCTGCTGTAAGAGAGTACCCTGAGCTCTCCAGCCATAAATTAGTCTGGGTTTTGCCTCAAGTTGGAGGAAGGCCAATTTTAGGTAATCATGGGGTTCAGAATGTATTAAGGAGAAATAATCTTTCTACCTTTGAGCAAAGATTAAACTTTTCTCAAACCTTCTACAAACCAACCCTTGCCTCAAGGTTTTTTGGAGCCTTCCAGGGTCTTCTTTCCTTTATTGGCTCAAAAGAAGCACCTCAGCGAAAAGCTATTGTTATAGGAGGATTTACTTTTGGTTTCACAATTTTTGGTGCAATAGTAATTTATGGTTTGATATCTTTAGTAGGACTAGTAACAAGTGCACCATCAGTTGCTTTCTCCATAGGAGTTATATTCTCATTCATTGCCTTAACCTTTGGAATGATCTTCTTTATATATTCCTTAAAATACTACATTACTATTGCCTCAATTTTATCTTTCTCAAGGACTTTGAGCAAAGAGGAAGAAGAGAAAGGGTCGGACCCTCATTTCCATGAAACTTATAAAGGCAGAGTTGGTCTTAAAGCAGATTTAACAAATATTAATTTAGACAGCAAACCTTTTGTCTCAATTCATTTAGCCTCATACAACGAGAAAAAGGTTATAGATAGAATTTTGACTGCCTCAACAAGCATGGAGTATGAAAATTATGAGGTTATCTTAGTTGATGACAGCAATGACCCAGAAGCTATTGAAATGGTAAATAAATGGAAAGATAACCCTAGGGTAAAGGTAATCCAGCGATCTTCCAGGCAAGGGTTTAAAGGAGGAGCGCTAGGGGTAGCTCTTGAGCACACTAACCCCAAAGCAGAGTTTATAATGGTTTTTGACTCTGACTTTATACCTTATCCTGACTCAATCACCCAATTTTTAAAATATTTTAAAGCCTCAGTCGGCACATTAAACAAAAGTGAGCTTGAAAAAAGCAATGTTGCAGCTGTTCAAGGTTATCAGTGGCATGTATTAAACAAATCTGAGAACTGGATAACAAGAGGAGTAAGAACAGAATATGCAGGAAGCTATGTTATTGAAAGATCAGGTATAGAACTTTATTCAGGATTTAAGCAAATATCAGGTTCTGTTTATATAATAAGGAAAGATTGTTTAGCAAAAGTGGGCTGGGGAACCTCAATTACAGAGGATTTTGAACTGACTTTAAAGCTATACTTGCAGGGCTATAAGGTAGTCTATACCCCATATATCCAGGCTCCTGCCGAGGCTGTTTCTACAATAAAGCGTTTAATTAGACAAAGAATGAGATGGGCAGAAGGACACTCATTCAATATAAAAAGATACTTTAAACAGCTTATATTTTCAAAAAATCTAACATACGCTGAAAAAGGAGAGCTTTTATATCTTTCTCCATATTATCTGCAAGCTTTTTTCTTTATTGTAGGAACTTTGTCTTGGTTTTTGGCTGAAGTTGTATTCCAAGTAACTTTACCTTTCTGGACCTCAACCTGGGGATGGAGCTTAGTTTTTACAAATCTTTTTGCCCTTCCTTTAATGAATATGGTAGGGCTATTTTTGGAGGAATCAAGCGAGAAAGATTACCTTGGAATTTTCTCTTTTGTAGCTATGACCTACATTATTGCTCCTTTCATGGGTTACGCCTCTGTTAAGGGATTTTTGGAAAAAGAAGAAGGACCTTGGTTTAGGACTCCAAAAACAGGTAAGATTACTGATGTTTTCACTCCTTCAAGATTCTACAAGTTTATTTTTGGAATATTCGGCAGGCGAGCTCCAGTAGTAGCAGGAGCTGCTGCAGCCAGATTTGCTAATTTAATTACTAGTGCTGGATATCAAGCTGGGGAAGAGCATATCCAAAGGTTAGGGGACGAGTATGAGGAATGGGAGGAGGAAGGGTCAAAATATTTTTCGAGAGAGTCCCGATTCAGTCGGGACGAATCGAGAAATTACATTAGTGTAGTTCTCGACTACGCTCGAACAATATTCTACCGGGTAAAGGATAAACTGGGGATTATTAAGGAATCAGAAAGAGCTTTTCTTAATGAGCCTAGGTTAGCAATCCAGAGTGCATATTCTACTTTTTCAAATATAAGGCCTCCCAGAAGATCAACAAACAGCTTGATAGGGAAAATCATATTTACAAGTTTTCTCATATTGACTTTAGGAATTAATCAGATGACTTTTATGACACAATATGATATAGATTTAGCTAATTTTACTATTAAAGCAAAAACAGGAGTACCTTTGCTTGCCCAAGGGGGGCTTCCTCAAGGTGGTCCAAGCCAACAAGCCCCTGATCCTGCTATAGAACAGCAAATAAATATAATTAACCAGCAATTCTCAACAACAAGTACAACTGACGCACCAACTGATAATTCACTTGGAATAGTCAGGTGGACTGCTGGTTCTTATGATCCTGCCCCTACTGTTTATTTTGAGGCAATTTTAAGAAATGATACTGCTGGAGCAGTAACTACAGCGACTCTTTATGATGCTCCTGCTGCTGGGACTGGTGCTGTAGCTGTTTATAACTCAGCTGTGTCTGTAACAAGCCAAACTTACACAAGAGTAAGGTCTGGTGCAATAACTTTAGTTACTGGCACAGATTATACTGTCCGGGTAAATGCCTCATCAGGCACAGGATATATTATTGCAGCAAGGATTATTGCAGCACAATCTACAACCACTTATGTGGCAAACACTGAGACCCAGATTGAACTTGGAGTAAATGAAACCACTACCTCCACATCTACCTCTAACCTTCCTACAAACCCTAAAATATGGCAATACACTTCTGGTAATTATGATGGAACAGTAACAATATATTTTGAGGCAACAATACAATCTTCTGATACTGCTACTTCTCAGGCCTCACTTTATGATAAAACTACTGGGGCACTGGTAGCAAGCAGTACGGTTACAACAGACGCTACAACAAACTGGCAAAGAGTAAGAAGCGCTGCTATCACTCCTACCTCAGGTGATGAGTTTGAAGTAGCATTTAATAAAGTAACCTCTGGTACTGCCTCTATTTCTAATGCAAAAGTAATTATTACCCAAGTTGCAGCTGGGGGCTTGCAAGCCAGTGAGTTATACCATGACTATATTACTTATTCTAATTCCCAAACAGTAGGAACACTTAGCACATTTGCAACTACCAGCCAGGCGCAGTTGAAGACAATGCTTCATGTGCACCAAAGTGAGACTGCAACAATTGGTTCCTCAACCTACCTTTATATTATAGGTGGTCAGAACACTGTTGGAACACAAATTGATTACTCAACTGTTTATAAATCAACCTTAAATGGGGTAACAGGAGATGCAGGGGTTTTTTCAACAGCTTCTCAAGGCCAGCTTCCGCTTCTTAGAACAGAGCTTAGCACTACAAAAGCTACAATTGGACCTTCAACTTATATATATGTTTTAGGAGGGTCTGCTGGTGGAACCGAGGTTACTACGGTCTATAAAACTACACTTGATTCAGGAACAGGAGATTTAAGCGCTTTTGCTACTACATCTCAGGCTCAGTTACTTGAGGTAAGCGCTTTAGCAAATGCTGTTACTGCTTCAATTGGTCCTTCAAGCTATATTTATTCAATTGGAGGTTGTACAAGTACTTGTTCAAATAACAATAGCAGATCTAGTGCTTATAAAGCAACTATAAACGCAACAGGTGATATTTCAACTGCATTTTCCACCACAAGCCAAGCTCAAGTTCCTCGAAAATTACAAAAGTTTGCTACAGTCAGCGGGTTTATCGGAGGTTCAACTTATATATATGTTTTAGGAGGGGTTATGAATACTACAAATTGGAGTGCAGTATATAAGGGAACAATTAATGCAACATCTGGAGATTTAGCTTCTATAAGTACAACAAGCCAGACTCAACTTCCTGATAATATTACAAGATTGTCTGCATCGCTTGCCTCAATAGGGCCTTCTACCTATCTTTATGTTTCAGGAGGGGCCAGCTCAACTGTTTACAGAGCTACTCTTAACACTTCCTCAGGAGATGTCGGGAGTTTCTCCACTACTAACCAAGCTCAGATTTCTATAGCGCAGTCTGATTTTTCCCAGAACTTTGCAACAATTAATGGTAGTTCTTACCTTTATGTAATGGGAGGAGTGGATACTACCGCGGGAAAGATAAACCAATCTACTGTTTATAAAGCTCCTCTTTCTGATGACTATAATAGGTTCAGGTTTGATAATTTATATGATCCTAACAAATGGGTTGGTGGGACTTTTACTTATTATCATGAAGGAGTGATGAGACAGTTTAATATAAATCATTCTGTAGTAACAAATGCTGTTGCAAGAATAACCCCCAGTACTTTAGGACAGATTGCTACGACTTCAAATGATTGGGATGACGCCGGGGAATTTAGGACTACATACCAGGGACAGCTGCCTATAATAAAAGACAGATCTTCAGTAATTAGCTCAGTTGTTGGTTCCTCAACATATGTATATTTACTAGGAGGAGCCACTGTATCTTCTACAGTATATAGAGCAACAGTTAATTCAGCTAACTCAGAAACAGGGAATCTTGGGGCTTTTGCTACCACAAGCCAAAAACAACTGTTGAGAAAAAATCAAGATCTAGGAACAGTAAACCCTGCTGTAGGGGCCTCAACTTATGTTTATGTAGTTGGTGGTTATGATGGTACAAACCCTTATTCAACAGTTTATAAATCAACCCTAAATTCTACTACCGGGGATATAGGTGCATTTGCCAGCACCAGCCAAAAACAACTCCCTGTTTTACTTCGTGCCCCAAGCGTTGTTGGACAAGTCCTTTCCGGTTCAACTTACCTTTATGTAATTGGAGGAGATACAGGATCAATTGTATCAACAGTATATAAAACTACTTTAAATAGTGCTGGAGATTCAACAAACGGAGATGTAACAAATGCTTTTGATACTACCTCCCAAGGGCAATTGCCCGGGGTAAATAACTACAATAGTGCAGTAACTGCTACATTGTCAGGAACAACCTACCTGTATGTTTTAGGAGGTGATGATGGTTCTGTGAGAGTATCCACTATCTATAAAGCTCAATTAACTGACAGTAATGGTAATATTGGAGCTTTCTCTACTTCAAGCCAGGCTCAGTTACCTGTGATTTTGCGCACACAATCTTTAATCAAAGCAACAGTTGGATCTTCAACATACTTTTATGTCCTAGGAGGATGTAATGCAGCAGTTTGCGGTAGAACCTCAACTGTCTACAGATCAACTTTAAATACAACAACAGGTGATGTTGGGTTCTTTTCCACTAGCGGTCAAAATCAATTACCTGTAGTGCTTCAACAGCATGTAGCTATATCAACAAATATGAGCGGGACAAATTACCTCTACGTTTTAGGAGGAGACAGTGGCTCTTCAATTTCCACTGTATATAAATCAGTTCTACTGGGAAATAGCTTTGAAAGATATAGAAGTTCCTCCTTTGATCCATTTTTGCCAAATAATACTAATATTCAAACCTTTTCCACTACCAGCCAAGCTCAATTTACTCAGCTTAAACAGCAAACACCTGGAATAATCCATACAATTGGCTCATCATCGTATATTTACGTATTAGGAGGCATATTTCACTCCACAGTCTACAAAGGCATCTTAAATAGCAATACATATGATTTGGAAGCTTTTAATACCACTAATCAAGCTCAACTCCTACAAAAATATGGTTCAGCAGGTGCAGTCAAAG
>CAYWKL010000019.1:5421-18116 GCA_964459095.1 uncultured Gammaproteobacteria bacterium | reverse complement strand
AATTTAAAAAACTAAGTACTATGAACTATCAACTATTTACTCTCTTGAGGTGTTTGCCCCAAACTGGACGGACTCACCAAATTAGGGTACATTTAAAATATATTGGGAATCCTTTAGTAGGGGATAGCAAATATGCAGGGAGAAAAATTTTAAGGTTGGATAAAAGATGGTGCTCTAGGCAGTTTTTACATGCCGCGAAGCTTAAGTTCAGACATCCACAAACAGGAGAATGGGTAGAGTTGGAGTCGCCATTACCTGAGGATTTGCAAAAAGCGTTAAGTTATTTAGTTCCTAATGGATAATATATTTGTACAACTTGCCTTTAGCTTATCGCTGGCTTGCCTTTTTGGGCTGCTAGTTTTAAAGCTTAAATTACCTTTAGTTGTAGCATACCTTTTAGCAGGTGTTTCAATATCTTTAGTCAGTATTATTGACCCCCATAATTCAGCTATTTTTGAAATTTTACCTGAAATAGGTATTGCTTTTGTTTTGTTTTTAATAGGAATGGAGCTGGATTTAAGGGAAGTTAGAGCTTTAGGCAAACCAATTATTATCTCTGCTTTGGGCCAAATAGTGATCTCAACTGCTGTTGGGTTTGCTTTAGCCGGGTTACTTGGGTTTTCTAGAACTGAGAGCATTCTTTTAGGCTTAGGTCTATCTTTTTCCTCAACAATAGTTGTTATAAAAATGCTTCTTGAAAAAAGGGATCTTTTATCTTTATATGGAAAACTTGCTGTTGGAATTTTGCTGGTTGAGGATTTGGTGGCAATCATAGTTTTGATGATGATATCTTTGAACGGCTCAACACTAAATTTAGGCTTAACTAACAGCTTGCCCTTAATAGCTTTAATAGTAAAAGGTATAGGACTTTTTGTATTAACTTATATTTTAGCTAAATATGTTTTAGCAAAAATATTTGATTATGTAGCAAAATCAGTTGAGCTTTTATTTTTAACTGCAATTACTTGGTGTTTTGCGTTCACCGCTCTTTCAGTTTTAGCAGGATTCTCAGTTGTTATTGGAGCATTTTTAGCTGGAGTTGCGCTAGCTTCTTCCCCATATCATTTGCAAATTCAGGGGAAAATAAAACCCTTAAGAGATTTTTTTCTAACATTATTTTTTATTTATTTGGGTCTTCAAGCAAATGTAGCAGACTTCCTAATAGCTTGGCCTGCAATAATACTATTTACCGCTTTTGCACTTTTAGTAAAACCTTTAATTTATCTTTTACTTCTAGGGATTTTTGGGTTTAGAAAACATACACTTTTCCACAGCGCGCTAAATTTATCTCAAGTATCTGAGTTTTCTTTAGTTGTTTTAGTTGTAGCTTTGCAAACGGGGTATTCCTCGACTTTAGCTTTATCAGTTATGGCAGCTGTTGCGGTTTTATCTATAATTTTGTCAACAACAATGATTGCTTATTCAAGAAAAATTTATTCCAAAGTTTCTTCAGTTCTCCCTGCTTTTGAGAATGCAAAGTTTGTACATTCTTTGGAAGTAAAGCTTGAGGACCCTCTGGAAGATCACGTAGTTGTAATAGGAGCTCACCGTATTGGGGGTCCAATTATAAAATTTTTGGAATCAGAGAAAGTTCCGTTTGTTGTAATGGATTTCAATCCGCATATAGTTGAAGAGCTTCGCGAAAAAGGGATAAGGGTTATTTATGGGGATGTAGGGGATCCAGAAGTTGTTTCAAACTTGCACCTCGAGAGCGCCAAACTTATTATTTCAACAGTTATGGATTTTAATGATATTGAGATTTTGCTTGAAGAATGTAAGAGAAAAAAGGTAAGGGCCAAAATAATAGTCAGGGCCCAAGATAGCGATCATGCAAAAGCACTAGAAGCTTTAGGTGCAGATTATGCAATACTTCCTGAAAAAGTTTCAGCTGAGTTTATAGTTGAGAAACTTAAAAATGTTTGGCTAAAATAATACTCAAACTACACCCTATACCACACACCCCCGGGGTGCAAAGCTAAGTTTCTTCTATAAGTTGGTGTTTAATAATTTCTAAAGTTGTACCATAGTCAGCCTGATCCAATACAAATTTTTCATAATCTTTAGATGATCTGAAAAAAGCTAAAACATCAGCCTTATTGCATATTCCTTCACTTCCATAGGTGTATTCTTGATAAGACGACCACTCAAAAGATTTAAGATCTTTAATTAAGTAAGAGACCAAGGGATTTAAATGGATATAGCGAGATACATGCATTAGTTGTTCATCAGACTCTATTAATACAGCTTTAAATTCTCCTTGTAATAAAGGTCCAACTCTTCTATTTTTAGCATTAAAATATTTTGTATAGCTGTTACTAAGCTTACTAACAAATTCTGTGATTCCGCCTTCTATCAACTGTTTAATTAAAAAATGAAAATGATTAGGCATTAAGCAGTAGCAGACAATGTCCACAATCTTTCGCTCAAAATTTGGTTTAAAAACTTGATACCTAAAAAAATTAGAAAGTCTGGGTTTAGGTCCTTGTAGTTGATAATACCGCATTGTTTTAATAAAACGGTGATGGTCATTCCTACTATCAAAGATAGCTCTTTTTTCAATACCTCGATTATAAATATGATAAAGCTGTCCATTCACAAAGGGAAATACTCTGGAAGGCATAACCATAGACTAGCTCAAGGTTCCGCAGGTGTCAATACAGAAACACCCCCGGGGTGCAAAGCTAGTCCGGGGTGCAAAGCTAGTAGGGAGAAAATGTGGTAGAAAAAGGGTTTATCCTTAGTATAGAAATTAGTACAGAAACAGGTAAAATAGATAAACTATGAGAAGGTTTCCTGCCCAAAGAAGGAAAAAAAGCAGAAGAAGATTTTTTATTTTATTGATTGTTTTAACTATGTTAATCTATTATTTTTTTCTTCGTCCCCAAAATTCAAAGGAGGTTTTATCTTCAAAATCTTCTGGTGAAAGTGCAAACGGAGGGTTTATTAGTGTGGTTAAGAGCCATAAATCTTTAAAAGAAGCAGTTGAATCTTCTTTAGAGGGGACAAAAGGAACTTACTCAGTTGTGGTTAAAAACCTAAAAACTGGGGAGAGTTATGTAAGGGATGAAGAAAGAGAATATGAAGCAGGAAGCTTATATAAACTTTGGGTAATGGGGGAGGCTTTCAGGCAAATAGAGGATGGATCTTTAAGTGAAGAGGAGGTATTATCTCAAGAGGTTTCTGTTTTAAATGAAAAGTTTGGGATTGCCACAAACTCAGCAGAGCAAAAAGAAGGGGCTATTACTTTAACGACTGCAGAAGCACTTGACCAAATGATCACAATTTCTCACAACTATGCATCACTCCTCTTAAGCGAAAGACTGAAACTTTCAAATATTTCATCTTATCTTAAAAGTAATGGATTTGATAACTCCTTAGTAGGGATAGGTGGTGACTCTCCAAAAACAACTGCCAAAGATGTAGCTTTATTTTTTGAAAAACTCTATGCCGGGGAACTCTCAAACGCAACTTATTCAAAAAAAATGATGAATCTGCTTTTGAATCAACAGCTTAATAATAAGCTCCCAAAAAATTTATCCAGCAAACCCCAAATTGCCCACAAAACAGGAGAACTGGGCTCTTTCTCACACGACGGCGGTATAATATTCTCTTCAAAAGGGGACTATATTATTGTAGTTTTATCTGAGTCCAATAACCCCAAGGGAGCAAACGAAAGAATTGCCACACTCTCAGAGTCTGTTTTTAACTATTTTAATAAGTAGTAAGCCTGTGTCTACTATTGACTTAAAGTTAGCTTCTTTTTATCATTAAAAAGGAGGGAAAAATGGGCTATAGTTCTTTTTTCAAAGGAGAGAAGAAAAAAAAGAAAAAAGGTGGCACTAGTGCTACACTCGTTCATGCGCCTACTTTTGTTCCTCCAACAGTGATTAAAAAAGGTAAGGAACAGCCTTGATCCCCTAAAAAAGAGCAAAGCAGACGGGAAAGGTTACCGTGCGCCTTAAGTTTCAAAGAAAGCCTGTAAAAAATTTAAATCTTAGAAAAAAAAATAAACCAAAAAAGAAAGTAGCTCACAAGCCAAGGAAAAAAGTAATTGGTGGGATTAAGCTAGCTATTTTTGCCCTTTGTGCACTTCTTACAATTTTTCTACTCAGTAAGACCGCAAACAGCATAGCTTCTTTATTTCATCCTCTTGATCTAAACCTTAAAAATAAGGAGTATGTATGGGATTTAAGAACATCAATTAATGTTGTTTTTAAAGGTTCTTCGGTTTGGGTTCTAAATTATGATCCAGTAAGGAAACAGTTAGTCTTGCTTAAAATTCCAAGAGACACCTTGATTGAGGTTCCAGCAGGCTATGGTTCTTGGCTTTTAGGAAGCATTTATGATCTTGGACAAGAAGAGACCCCTAAAGTAGGAGGAGAGCTTCTAAAAAGATCTTTGTCAAACCTACTGGGTCTTCCAATTGATGGTGTGATTGTGGGAAGGAGGGAAGATAGTAAAGATTTAAATCAGTTGGTTTCGAATTTAAGACAAAGCCCTTTAAATTTTTTAAGTTTTTTTAGAGAATTTAAATCTGATTTAACTCCAATAGAGATCATAAGACTTTATCAGGCAATCTCTGGGACAAGGGAAGATAAAATTGTAGAGCTGGATCTTGAAAATACAGATCTTACATTAAGCAAGCTTTTACCAGATTCAACAAGAGTTTTGGGATTTGACTCTATAAATATTGATCTTTTTGTGAGGGAAAATCTCTCTGATGGAGTTATCTCACAGGAAGCAGCTACAGTTGCAGTTTATAATGGAACAAATCACCCTGGCTTAGGCAATAAAGTATCAAGAATAGTAACAAATTTGGGTGCAAATATAGTTATGGTTACAAATACTGAAGAACCATCTAAGGAAACTTTAGTGTTGGGTGAAAAGAGTAGTGCATCTTTTGTAAAGTTTGCCCAAATTTTTGCACCCCATTGTCTAAAAAAGGAGTGTAAGTCAGATGATGCTAAAGTAGCCTCCTCAAGAGCGGATTTAAGCATAGTTATTGGAGAGGATTATTTTAAGAAAAATGAATCCAAATAATTTAGAGAGTTTCCTCTGATTCTTCAGATTCTTCTAAGTCTCGGTTTGAATTTTCATATGATGCCAAAGATATATTATCTGAAGAGAAAGCATGTACACTGGAGGAATCTAAGAAAGACGGTTGGTTTTTAAATCTTTTTGAGCGGTATGTTTCTCTAATAAGAATACTTAGGCCATTAGTTTTTACTGATTTAATTAATGCACAGTATCTATTACCTCCTCTGATAAGTTTTAAAAGAAGGTGGGCTGTGTCGTCTGCTAAAACACCAAGATAATTGTTTTCTGAATCAGTTATTGTTATTCCTCTGTTTTTTGTAATTAAGTTTACTTCCCCTCCAGCATAAAGCCTTGAGAGTCTTTGAGGCTCTGCAACTTTGATCAAGCTTACTACTTTTGTAACTCCTGCTTCCTCAAGAAAAAAAGAAGCGGAAAAAAAAGGGCCATTTGAGGAAATAACCTTTTCGCCGCTTTGTAGTTTTTCAGGCTCAAATTTTTTATTTTTAATAGTTTGAAGTTTCTTGAGATTTTTTTGTGCAATGGGATTGTAAGGATCAAGGTTCAAAACGCTTTGGTAAATTTTTTTAGCTTGGGTTATTTTTCCAAGCTCAATTAATGCTCTTCCAAGCCTGTTAAGACAGGGAATGTTGCTTGGGTCCTCTTTAATTATTTTCTTGTTGATTTCTTCAGCTTCAATCCAGTTACTGCTCAGGGCTGCCTCTATTGCTTTAGTTTCAAGTTCTAGTGGATTAGGGTGTGAAGAAGAGGAGTCTACCATCAAGTTTTTAAGTATATTTTGGTGATGTTTGCTTGTCAATACCAAAGTCCTGATGTTAGAATTGTTTCCTACATGAGCGGACACTCTAAGTGGTCGACAATAAAAAGGCAAAAAGGCGCTGCAGATATAAAGCGGGGAATGACTTTTACTAAAATTGCAAATACAATAGCTATTGCTGCAAAAGTAGGTGGCAGCGGCGACTTTAATGCAAATCCAAGACTTCGAATGGCACTAGAGGCAGCAAGAGCTGCTAATATGCCCAAGGAAAATGTACAAAGGGCAATAGATAGAGGGTTGGGAAGACTTCCTGGTCAAACTGTGGAGGAAGTAGCATTTGAAGGGTTTGGCCCTGGCAAGGTAGCATTTATAGTTGAAGCTATAACAGATAATCGTTTGAGAACTCTTCAGGAAATAAGGAATATATTTGAAAGATCAGGAGGGGTTTTAGGATCATTAGGAAGCACTAGTTATATGTTTGATACAAAAGGAAGAATAAAATTAAGATCTAGGGGGGATTTAATGGAGGATGAAATTTTAGAGTTAATTGATTTAGGTGCACAGGATATAGAAGATTTTTTGGAAGAAAATCTACAAAAATATTTGGTATATGTAGAACGTAATGAATTAGCTAATATGAGCAATAAAATTACTCGGGCAGGATTTGTAGTAGAGGAGGCAAGCGCCTCTCTTAAACCAAGCGTTAGCGTTGAAATTAATTCAAAAGAATTGGCAGAAAAAGTACTGGATTTTGCAAGGGAACTAGAGGAGCAGGGAGACGTACAAAAAGTATATAGTAATTTTGTTATATGATAATTCTTGGTATTGATCCCGGTACTGCAACAACAGGTTATGGTGTAATCAAAGTTCCTGATGATATTTTAGGCAGGGAATTTGATTACGATTTAGAACTTGTGGATTATGGTTGTATTTCAACTTCCAAAGAGGATGTTATGACAAAAAGACTTCTAGAACTACATCATGGTATGGAGAACTTGATAGAAAGATTTAGACCAGATTTAATAGTTATTGAGCTTCTTTTTTTTGGAGCTAATACTAAGACAGCAATAACTGTAGGACAGGCTAGGGGAGTGGTAATGCTTTCTGCAGGAACCCACAGTGTACCTATTCATGAATACACTGGTCCTCAGGTAAAGCTAATGGTTGCAGGTGGAGGCAGGGCTGATAAAAGAGAGGTTCATGAGGGAGTAAGAAGATTCTTAGGGAAAAACGGCAGAAAGACTAGAGAGCTTCTGAATCCATCAATTTCAGGGAAAAGAAGGAAAAAATTTGCAGATGACGCAATAGATGCGTTGGCTATCGCAATCTGTCATGTTTTAAAAATTGCAAAAAAATAAAGTGAAAAAGAGTTTTGACCTAACAAAAAGGCGCAAAATAGTTGCTGCATCTGTAATTTTAGGTATAGCCTTTATGCTTACCACTCTTTCTTCTAATATCTTTTACAAAAGATATTATACAATTCTTATTTTTGGACTTCTTTCATATATTTTTTCTCTTTGGGCTCTTTGGGAAGGAATGAACAAACAGAAGTTGATTACAGTTCTTACTTTGCCTACTTTATTTTGTTTAGGCGCAGCAAGTTTCTATTTTGTACTAAATCCCAACTATATAAGATGGCTCACAAGAGCTCCTGCAGCAATAATTGTAAGCGCACTTATATATTTAATTTTGCTTTCACAAAACGTTTTTAATGTTGCTTCTTTGCGAACAATACCTTTATATAGGGCAGCTTCAACTGCATCACTAATTTTTACAATGCTTACCGCGATTTTGCTTTTTAGTGTAATTTATACTCTTAGGTTAAATTTTTACACAAACAGTTTAGTAGTATTTTTAATAAGCTTTATTTTGTCAATTTCAGTTTTATGGAGCGTTGAAATGCAAACAATTAAAAATCAAACACTAGTTTACTGCTTTGTTGTAAGTTTATTAGTAGGGGAGCTTGCTTTAGCTTTATCCTTTTGGCCTGTGCTACCCCTTCTTTGGTCAGTCAGTCTTTCTATATATCTTTATTGTCTTTTAGGGTTACTTCATCATCTCCTGAAGGATAGATTCACAGGTAGGCTTGTTTGGGAATATGGAATCATTGGTTTTCTAGTTTTATTTGTTCTAAATTTAGTTACGTCTTGGACTAGCTAATTCCCTAAAGAAAACAGGGAAGTGGGAGTTGTGATATCGCAGAAATAAAAAAATATAAGTCTTTAATATCAGGTTCTTGATATAGTTTGATACAGTACTAGCTTTTGAGTAATTAGAAAACTATAAGCTTATTTGCCACTCACAGTGTTCGTGGTGCATAAGCTTGCGGGTATTACGCTTACTCTAATGATCGTTGTCTTAGAGCAGCTTCATACCCTAAAGCCTGCTTGTGGATAACTTGTGATTCTTACATTTAACAGTCGCTTTCTTTAATTTATAGAAGTTAGTTTACACGCGTGAAAAAAACCCGAACCACTAAATAGAGAAGAAGGATACTTGTAGACATGTAAGCAGTTAACTAGAGATGGCTATGAGCACGAACAACCAGTAGCTAGCCTCGTCATACCCCCTAAGTGAGGCTAAATGACAACTATTTCTACCTATCATTGTCGCACAATATAGATTATACGACATCAGCCAGGTTTAGTTGGAGAGGTACATTAGGCTTAATTAAAAAGTTTATTGGTACAAAAATCAAGGATTTTTTTATTCATACTTAATAGCTTCATTTTTTATATTTTTGGTCATTTTTTCTTATCTAATTATTTCTCATTTGTTTAAAATAAAAAATATTTCGTTTAGCCCTTTGGAACAACCTAATCTTAGGATGATTAAACAGTGCTCTTCCCCATTAAAAAACCGTTTTAGGGGGGATTTTGGGCTTCGAATCTAAGAGCTCGGATAGGATAACTAAAGTTGTCATTGCGAGGAACGAAGTGACGCGGCAATCTAATCAAGTCAGCATAGAGATTGCTTCGCTTACGCTCGCAATGACGTTTAAGATAAGCGGAATCTTACCAAATCCGATTCAACCGGTACACAGATTCTCTGATTTATCTGATGTTATCTGACACCTGATCTGTTGTCGTACAATATTATTCAGAAGTATTGACAATCTAGCCAAAATTGCTCTATGTTGAATATAGATAAGTTTAAATGAACGATCAATTTAAGGAGCTGTTTACCCGCAAAAATATAATAAGCTTACTAGTACTGGCAATATTAGTATTAGCAATTCCTTTAGGTGTCAGATTAATTGAACAGCGTGCTATTCTAACAGGCCAAGCAGCACAAGCTGATTTAAATTTTACAGGACCTAATGTAGTAGACTCCTCCCCTATTCCTATTGCTTTAGCTCCAAATGTTGACCTTATTTTAACTCCTCCCTGGCCAGCTGAAGGCGGAGGCGGACCTAATCCTACTGCTACCCCAAGTGCCCTCCCTATCCTTGTTGATTGGGGTAGTTCTTGTGGCGGGTCATTTAACGCAAATGTAGCAGTAACTGGGATTACCCATGACACCAACGAGGACCCAAACGTTATTGATGTAAATTGGGATTATACAAACAATCAACCTAAGAAAAGCAAAAGCGGCAACAATTTACCTAATGCATTCAGATACTCTGGCGCGAGAGTTACCTTAAGTGGTGGCAGTAAAACTACTCAAGCTTCAACTGGAAAGCAGTGTCCTGGAAATGCGGATAAATGTGGAATAAAAGCGAAATTTGTTGGTTTGCCAAAAGGTGAAAAAGTTGCAACCTTAACTATACCTGATGGCTACAAAATGGCGCCAAACTCAAGGTCTACTTATGCACCTAATACAGAATATTGTGGTGGAGAAAGTGCAGGAACCGCGGATAAATTCTACACCGGTGGAGATAAAGACGCAGTAACTTGGAAGATAGAACCAGAATAAAAATGAACATACGATTCAACTCATCACTATTGAAGTACGCAATCATCTGCTTGGGATTTATGGTAATGCTTATTTTTATGGGAAAAAGTATTAATGCTCAACAAGCAGAAAGTCCAGATGGTCAAAATTGTTATTGGGCAGCAGGAGGAACCGGAGTTTTAAAAACCGGAAAAATCTGTTTTCCTAGAACAGTTAAAGATAATGATGGAAGTACTTTTGATACTTGTCTTTATCCGGAATCAAACCCTGGGGGCGGAATATCTTGTAATTTAGGAGCATGTTCAGGAAGTGATTGTAGTTTTGGAACCCGTTGCCAATATTTTGATGATATCCCGGCCTTAAATCAAAGCTTAAACCAAGAATGGGGATGCCCTGTCGGGTGTTTTTATTCAGATAAAGTAAGTGATGATAATTCAAACAATCCCAGTGCTTGTAGCAACAGAAACTTGCCTTATGTTAAAAATGCAGGAACTTGTTTGACGAGTAATTGTCAATCTGGACAAGATTATCCTGCTGGATCTTCGTCTTGTGGATATATATATGGTATTTCAACTGGTACTGCAGTTTGTGGAGCAAGCACTTCTGATGTTCAACAAACACAACCTCCTATAGATGGTGGAACTGTTCCCTCGCCTACTCCTAGATGCTCAAATCCTCAGCCTAATTCCCCTCATCCAGATGAAGAAAGAGCTGGTTCAGATGGTTGTTGGTGTAAAGAAATTGGAGGAGATGAAAAGTGTTTTAATACTTATAATGAGTTGTTTAGTGCTTTAAGTGGGGCTAATCAGTGCCAAGGAAGAGTTCAGGGTAATGTTACTGTAACTGGTGTAGATGAAGCTTCTGGAAATGTTGTAGCTTTTAAAAAAGGGTTTAGGTATAAAGGTGCAACAGTAAACCTTTTGAAGGGTGGTAAAGTTATAGATACCACAAAAACAAATGATACAAAAGGTATTTATCAGTTCACAGGTCTTAGTAGCGGCGAGCATAAGGTAGAACTTGAGGTTCCTTCAGGATATAAACTTGTTTCCAAAGCAGGAGCTGTTGAAAAATCGACCCAAAATCCTAAAGATTTTAATATAGACTCCTGTGATGATGAAGATCACCAGGGCTGGATTATAGAAAAAACAGGTAGTGGAGATGACGATGGTGATAATCCCCCACCCTCTGATAAAACGACTGTAAAAATTGAACTGGCTGAGGATCCAAATATCACATCAAATGTCATAACTCTAACAAGTTTTGATTTGGATTCAGCTGGAAATGTATTAACTGATTATACTTTTTCAGATCCTACACCTGGAATAAAAAACCTTTGTGCAAGATTTACTCCAAATGAAGGAACGCCTGAAGTTAAATGTAAACAAATAGAAATAGTTGCAGATACCCCAGAGATAACTGATATTAGCTGTACAAGATCAGGTGGCTCAGTAATATTTGACATTGGAGGAAATTTCTTTGGAACTACAACTGGAAAAGTTGAGTCAGATACAAACACTTTGGGTCTTCGAGGAGCCTGGACTCAAACTCAAGTTAGAGCAATTTTAAACAATGCAGGAAGCGCGGAGACTTATCCTATTAAATTAACAAGGTTTGACGGGCTCTCAGATGAGACAACCTGTTCTCCTGCAGGTGAAATCCAGCTTTCAGTTGGAGCAAACTACTTCTGCCCTGCTGTACCAAATCATGCTGAAAATAATGTAAATTTTGTTATTTTTGATGGTGATAATCCAGCAGGTTCAGGGGGAAAGCTTGCCAGTGAGACAGTCAAGATAAATGGATCAGGAGTCATAGAAGGATTAAATTTTGTCTTTGAAGAGGGAAGAAATTATATTGTTTCTGTGAAATCTCCAAGATCTTTGGCTAGATTTGGGAAGTTTACAGCAGGCTCTCAAACAGGTGGTCAAACGAATATAATTGATATTGGGTTGCCTATTGGGGATATTGCTCCCTCCCCTTCTGGAGACGGGGTGATTAATTCACTTGATAAAAGTTTACTTAACAAACAATGGTCTCTAACGCAGGATGTTGAAAAAACCGGGGATTTTAATGACGACCAAAGGGTAAATTCAGTAGATTGGGCTTGTATGAGAAATGATTTTAATGCAACGGATGAGACACTTGAGGGATTTTCTTCTCAAAGCTCAGATGAGGATACAACTGACGAAGATGAGGAGTAAAGATTAATATGGAAGAACAAGGGAAACCAATTATAGTTCAAACAGGTCAAATAAGTTCAGGAGGTTTTAGGACCCCCAGGCTTCCTGCATCTTTACCTAAAATAATATTTATAGTCTTAAGTATGGTTATTGTTGGTGAGCTTATTTGGGGAGTATGGTATCTGACAAAGCCAAGGCCACAAATCAAAACCCAGGGAGATAAGTTAATCATTCTGGAGCCACAAGAGCAACCTGCCATTGAAGTTAAACTTAATTCAAAAACTAAAGAGTTGAGGGTTGGAGATACACTAAAAGTAGATATAGTTTTGGCAGGAAATGCAGATGGTATAGTGGGTATGGATCTTTTATTAAAATATGATCCCAAGAGTTTAAGCTTAGTTTCTGCTCCAACCTCCTTTGCAAGTGGGAATATATTTCCTGAATATTTAGGTGAGAATATAAACCCCTCTCAAGGAATATTTAGCATTTCTGGCACATCAATTGATCCAATCTCAATTTCTGAGGAAGATGACGAAGACGAAGATAAGGTTTTTGGAAGCTTGAGTTTTAAAGCACTAAAAAGCGGAAACACGCTTTTGCAAATAAGTTATCAAAAAGGAAGTACAACTGAGACAAACGTGATGCAGGCCTCAAGCGGACTTGATGTAATTGACAAAATAAGGAACCTTTCAGTTAAGATTAATTAGATATGCAAAAAATTGTAAGCCTTTTCCTAACTATTTTTGTTTTTCTTTTTATTCCTGCATCTAGCTTTGCAGCTTCACTTTCACTATCCCCTGCTAGCGGAACTC
>CAYWKL010000019.1:0-5411 GCA_964459095.1 uncultured Gammaproteobacteria bacterium | reverse complement strand
CAAAATAACAGTTACCTCCATCACCCCTGGGACGATTTATCCTGACTATCCTACTGCAAACCCTAATAATTCTACAGGCACAGTAGCAATTTCAGGACTAGCTTCAGTAAGCACTCCTGTTTCTGGTTCAGGTAAATTTGCTACATTAAATATCAATGTAGCAAGCAGCGCAACTGCTGGTGTTGCTACCCAGATGAATTTTGTTTATGATCCAAATAACCCAACAGACACAACAGATTCAAATGTAGTTGAGAGCGCAACAGTTGTTGATATACTAAATTCCGTGACAAATGGCAATTTTACTGTAGGAGGAGGAACTTGTGCTGGAGGGACACTAACCACCCCTCAAGGAGCTAGTAGTGTTCAAAATAAGGGAGCAACACCTTCAGCAGAGACAATAGATGTTATAACAGGAGGTCCCTCAGGAATAACTGATAATACAATAATATTATCAGTAGTAGGAGGAATACTTACAGTTCTTGGAATTCTAGGACTTGCTCTTCTTTAGATCTTAAGGTATATATAAAACATGAACCTGTCCAGCGGGATTTCAGATTTTTTGGAGTATTTAGAGCTTGAAAAAAACGCTTCTCCCCGCACAATCAGAAACTACAATCATTATCTTGAGAGGTTTTTAAATTTTGCAGGGGATAAAAGCCCTAAAGAAATAGATTTAAAGGCAGTTAAAAGTTTCAGGTTATATCTTAGTAGATATGAAGATCCGATTACAAAAAGGCCACTAAAGAGAAAAACACAAAATTTTTTTTTAATTGCGCTTCGCTCACTTCTTAGGTATTTGGCAAAACAAGATATTGCCTCACTTTCTCCAGAAAAAATTGAGCTTTCAGGGGAGGACCCATCCCCTATTAAAGTTTTAGATGATGAGAGTTTAGACAGATTAATTAATGCTCCAGATATTTCAGACAAGGCAGGGATTCGTGATAGGACAATTCTTGAGGTTTTGTTCTCAACTGGTTTAAGAGTCTCCGAGCTTGCCTCTTTAGATAGGGATCAAATTAACTTGAACAGAAAAGAATTCTCTGTAGTAGGTAAAGGACGAAAAGAAAGAATTGTCTTTTTATCAGATTCGGCAGTGGATTGGTTAGATAGGTTTTTGGCCTCAAGAAAAGATAAATATAAGCCTTTATTTATAAGATACCAAGGAAAACAGGATTTAGAAGGAGATGGGGAAAAAATGAGACTCACTCCTCGCTCAATTGAGCGGACTGTTCAAAAATATGCTAGGGCAGCTGGTCTTTCTATCAAAGCTACTCCCCACACACTGCGGCACTCATTCGCTACAGATTTATTGGGAAATGGAGCTGATATTCGCTCAGTACAGGAAATGTTAGGACATGCTAATATAGCTACGACTCAAATTTATACTCACATAACGAACAGACAGCTAAAAGAAGTTCACAAAGCCTTCCACAATAAGCCTAAACCATAAGTTAACACCCTCCGGGTGATTTAGCTTTGCACCCCTTCTTTTTAGGACTTCCCCAGCTTTAAATCTTTAACCAAAAGGGAAAGCACAATTGAAATAACTGCCAAAACTACTGCAGCAAGCAGTGCGCTCCCCCACCCATCAACACTAAACCCTGGTACAATCAAAGCTGCTAGTCTTAAAATAAGTGCATTAACAACGAAAGTAAAAAGCCCTAATGTCAAAAAATTAATAGGGGCTGTTAAAAATAACAAAAATGGCCTAATAAACGTATTCAATACACCAATAATAATTGCGGCAAGGATTAATGTTGAAAAGTTAGCAAATGAAAATCCAGGGACAAGATAAGTTGTTGCAACCAAAGCAAGAATATTAAGAATGAGCGCAATGAGTAGATACAATTAAATCACCTCCCTTTTTATTTTACCCATATCATAAATACTTTAGTCAAGTAAGCTTTATCTTTGTTAAAATAAAATTATGTATAAAAAAACTTTTGAATTTAGAAAAAAGAAATTATTTTTTGATGCAATAATTTTTTGCATATCTTTGGTGGGTGCCTGGCTAATTCTGAAATCTCCTGCCTTTGAACAATATGCAAAAACACTTTTTGGGATTAGGTTTTTTGCTGAATTTTTAGCAGGGGCTCTTTACACTTCTTTTGCAACCTCACCTTTGGCTGTTGCGGCAATTATTTTGCTGGCTGAAAATAGTAATCCTATTGTTTTGGGGCTTTTGGGCGGAGTTGGTGCTGTTACAGTTGACTTGATTATTGTTAAGTTTTTGAGAGGTGGAGCAAAGAAAGACTTATCAACCCTTTCAAGAGTTTTGAAAGTCGATGGAATAAATAGAAACTTTAAAAAACTTCATATTGATCTTTTCGTGGCACTGATTGGTTCTTTGATTATTGCCTCTCCTTTGCCAGATGAGTTGGGACTGGTACTTCTTGGAGAAAGCAATCTTTCATATAGACAACTTATTATTCTTACTTATATTTTGAACACAGCTGGAATAATGACAATAGCTATAACAGCTAACTTACTAATATAGAATATGGAACGAAGAGGATTAAGCAGTGCTGAAGCTTCGGATTTACAAAAAAAGTTTGGATTAAATACACTTCCTGATGCAAGGAAGTTTTCTGCTCTAAAACTTATTATTTCTCAATTTAGCAGTTTATTGGTGATAATACTTTTAATTGCCTCAATAATATCTTTTGGGGTTGGGGATGCTATTGATGGGGTTTTGATTTTGATTATAGTAATACTTAATTCTTTTTTGGGTTTTTTTCAAGAATATAAGGCCTCAAGAGAAATTGAAGCACTAAGAAAACTTGAGGTTAGTCTAGTTAGAGTTTTAAGAGATGGTAAGGAAGTAGAGATTTCAGGGACACAGCTTGTGCCAGGTGATTTAATAATTCTTGAGGCAGGAGATAAAATTCCTGCAGATGCGTTTATTTTTTCAGGAGCTGATTTTTCAGTTAATGAAGCCTCTTTAACCGGCGAGTCACTCCCTGTTTTTAAATCCCCTTTAAACACAAAAGAAACTGAGGAAAGCCTGCTTTATTTTGGAACAGTTGTCACATCAGGAAGAGGAGTTGCAAAAGTTACTCAAACTGGGATAAACACAAGATTTGGAAAAATTGCGCTTACTTTGGGAGAGGTTGTTGAAGAGCCTACACCTCTGGAGAAATCTTTATCTAATTTAGCAAAAAAAGTTGGTGTTTTTGCAATAGTAATGGCAGCCCTAATTTTTCTTGCAAGAGTACTTCAAGGGTTTGAAATTCTGGATGTTTTTTTCACCTCAGTTGCTTTGATGGTGGCTGCAGTGCCAGAGGGACTGCCAGCAGCTATTAGTATTATTTTGGCAATTGGAGTTTCCCGAATGTATAAGAAAAAGGGTTTGGTTCGCAAAATGGCCTCAATCGAAAGCTTAGGGGCAACAACAGTAATATGCGCTGATAAAACAGGAACTCTTACTAAAAACGAAATGAGAGTCAAAAGAATTTTAACTAAGGCACACCTTAAGTCTTTAATACTAAAGGCATTTGTTTTGTGCAATGGGGCAAGCCTAGTTTTGAAAGAGGATGGAGGAAGTTTTGATATTTTAGGAGATACAACTGAAGGAGCTCTTTTGGTGCTAGCAAAAGAGCAAGGCATAGATATAGAAAGTTTAAAAAGACAAAACAAGGTTATAGAGGAGCTTCCTTTTAGCCAAAAAACAAAAATGATGGCAACTCTAGTAAAGTCTCAACGCGGTGGGATGCTTTTTTGCAAAGGGGCACCTGAGGAAATCTTAAAATATTGTAATTTAAAAAAGTCTAAGTTTGAATCCTTAACTAAAGATTTTGAAGGGTTTGCCTCAAGAGGCCTTAGGGTTTTAGGCTTTGCTTACTCAACAATAAATAAAAAATCAAGCATAGATAAAGAGCTTAAAAGAAGGAAACTATCATTTCTAGGGTTTGTTGGCTTAGCTGATGAAGTAAGGCCAGAAATAAAGGGGGCTCTTGAGAAAGCAAGAAGAGCAGGAATTAAGGTAGTAATGATTACAGGAGACAGCCCTTTAACTGCAGAAGAAATTGCAAAGGAGGTTGGATTGCTTCGTGAAGGTGATGAAATTATAACTGGAGATCAGTTGCAAAGAATGACTGATGAACAATTTAGACAAAGGATAGAAGAAATAAGGATTTATGCAAGGGTTATGCCAGAACAAAAATTAAGAATTGTTCAAACCCTTCAGAGCTTAGGTGAAGTTGTGGCAGTAACAGGAGATGGGGTTAATGATGCACTAGCGCTAAAACAGGCCCAAGTGGGGGTTTCTATGGGACAAAAAGGAACAGATGTTGCAAAAGAAGCATCGGATCTTGTTATATTAGATGATAATTTTGCAAGTATAGTAACTGCTGTTGAAGAGGGTCGTCTAATTTACTCAAATATTTTAAAAGTAGTTAAATTTTTGCTTGCAGGAAATTTAGCGGAAATGGCAGTAATATTAGTTGCTGTTTTGGTTAACCTCCCTACACCGCTTCTCCCAGTTCAAATTCTTTGGATAAATTTTGTTAGTGATGGTATACCTGCGCTAAGCTTAAGCTTTGATTCCGCTCATAAAGGGATAATGACATCTAGCCCAAGAAAAAATCCTAATATAATTTTAAATAAAAAAATAATTTACTTTGTTGGGATTTCAGGCTTTTTGATAGCTGCTTTAGTTTTTCTTGTTTATCTAATTTCGCTAAACTTGGATGGAATAAAGACTGCAAGGGGTTTAACATTTAGCGCTCTAGTTTTAACCCAAATGGTATTCTTATTTATAGTTAGAGGAACAAGTAATTTGTTTTCAAATAAATTTCTACTTTTTTCAGTTTTACTAGTCGTGATTTTTCAGATTCTGATAATGACCTATCCTCCCTTAAGTGCGTTATTTAAGGTTTAAAAAAGCTTGTCATTGTTTGGTCTGTTAGTCTCTAGTTCAGATTCTATTTAGTCTAATAGACTAGACTATCATACTAAACTCTGTTACTTCTTTTTACACTAGCCACTTTTTTCTGGTGACGTACTATTTTTGAAAACCCTATTGAAGCTAAATTTGTAGCTGCTCTTCCTAGACCTGGTGGTTGAGCCAGTAGACTTCTTTTTCCCTCCAACTTATCTTGCCTTGATCTATCAATTTTTTCTAATTTCTGCAAAATTCTTAATAGGCCACTTTCACCAAAGGTAAGTTTATTATTTACAGATGCAATTGTTTGTTTTGTTACTCTCACATAGTTTTTAATATCATCATATTTATATCCCTTCGCTAACATATCAGCTATCTGTAATCTTTTGGCTAACATTCTTATTTCTGTAGGTGTGAGTAAATCTTTCAAGAAAGCAATTGCTTCGCTACGATCCTCTATTAATGTAATTGCATTCCAAAATCTGTGGATAAAATTAGCTAGTTTTTTTGGATCCGAAGAATAAGAAAG
>CAYWKL010000018.1:0-19525 GCA_964459095.1 uncultured Gammaproteobacteria bacterium | reverse complement strand
AGGTTGGGGATCTTTAGGAGGAATAGTTAGTAATGCAAAACTTAAAATTCAAAATTAATTCCAATTTTGATTTCTAATATTTGATTTTTGATTTTAGAAAATAGTATATTACCAACCTATGGAAGCAAAAGTATCTGAAATTCTTGAAAATATATTAGGGCTTCTCTCGCTTGAGGGGTCTTTTGAGGTGGAAGAGACACCTGAAGGCGTATTTGTCTCTATTGATACATCAGACCCAGGGAGAATTATTGGAAGAAATGGAGAAACTCTTGCCTCTTTGCAGATGGTTGTTAACCAGATAGTTTTTAAACAGGCTGAGCAGTCAAAAAGAGTTATCATAGATATTGCAAACTGGAGAAAAGGAAAAGAAGAAGAGTTAGCACACAAAGCAAGACTTTGGGCAAAAGAGGTTTTAGAGGAAGGAAAACCTTTGGAGCTTGAGCCAATGCCTTCTTGGCAGCGTCGGGTCGTACATATGGTCATTCAGGAAACTCCTGGAGTATCCTCAGAAAGCTTTGGAGAAGGAATTGAGAGGCATTTAGTTATCAGCCCAGAAGGTCAAGGTTCTGATGAGGCCAAGTCTGCGGATTCTAACTAAATTAGAAAAAGTTTTATCTGCCTCAGAAAAAGTTTTATTTTTCGCTTGCCTTTTATTTCTTCCTACACAATTAGGAAAACACTTCTTTACTCCATCAAGCTATATATTTTCTCTTCCTATAGATTACCTCTCATTTACTATCTATTTTTGGGATATACTGGTAGGTTTTTTGTTCTTTATTTTTGTTAGAAGAAATTTTCTGACTAATAGGTTCAAGAAATTAAATGTTTTAGCGCTAAACATTTTTTTATTTTTCATATTAACCCAGGCTGTCTCACTGGCAAACCCGCTAAACTTTACTGCAGGGCTTTTCAGGCTGGAGCAATTTTTTATAATAGGACTATTTGGGATCTATATTTTAAGTCAGGATTTAAAAGAAAATAAAAACCTAATTGTTACTTCCCTATCTTTGGGGCTTTTTTTTGAGATGGGTTTAGCTATGTTCCAAGCTGCATTCGGAAAAACTTTAGGCCTTTGGATTTTAGGAGAACGCTCCTTTAGTGTTAATACTCCAGGAATAGCTAGGTTTGACTGGTTTGGACAAGTTTTCCTTAGAGCTTATGGAACTTTCCCTCACCCCAATGTTTTAGGGGCTTACTCGTTAATAGTTCTTGCTGTTATTTTTGGATTTACTAAAAAAGCGTACTACTTAATACTGCCATCAGCAATTTTAGTTTTTTTAAGTTTCTCAAGATCTGCTTTTTTAATTTTTATAATTGAGATGCTTGTATTTTTTAAGGACTTATTAGTTACAAAGTACAAAATCGCTCTTGCATTCATTTTAATCATAACACCCCTTTTGTTAATCAGGTTTTTAAGCGCTTTTAATTTCGATCTTATCTCAATAATTAGAAGAAAAGAATTAATTGAGGTAGGTTTTAGAGCATTTATAACTGATCCGTTATTTGGTGTAGGACTAAACTCATTTATAAATTTTGTCTCCTCAAGTAACTTAATTGCCGGTGAAGTTAGATTTTTACAGCCTGTCCATAACATTTTCCTTTTAAGCTTAGCTGAGACAGGGTTATTAGGGTTATTAGGGCTATTTGGGTTATTAGGGAAGCCTTTTTATATTTGTTTTAAAAAAAGAAAGAATAAATTAGCTTCTGCTTTATTTTTTTGCTGGGTAGTAATATTTATCTTAGGAAGTTTTGACCATTACTTTTTAACTTTAGCCCAAGGGCAAAGGATGCTCTTTTTAGTTTGGGGTTTAAGCTTTGCTATGGCAAGTCAAAAATCTAGTTCTTGATTTTATTTTTCTTAAAAGATATTTTAAGAAAATGAAATTAACTGTTTTTTCTGACGGCGCCTCTAGAGGAAATCCTGGTAAAGCCTCATACGGCTATATTATTAAAAATGACTTTGGTGTTATTTTGCATGAAGAAGGCAAAGCCATCGGTTTAGCTACAAATAATTTTGCAGAATACTCAGGAGTCCTGTCAGCATTTAGATTTATAGACAAAAAATATTCTGAACGTGGGGATATTGAAATAGCTGTATATGCTGATTCCCAACTTGTTGTAAGGCAACTCGCAGGTGAGTATAAAATAAAATCTAGGAATTTAAAGGATTTATATGAAAGAGTAAAAGAACTTGAAGAAAAGTTTACTAAAGTTACCTACAAAAGCATACCTAGATCACAAAATTTTATTGCAGACAGACTTGCTAATCAGGCTTTAGACAAAATTTAAGCCTTGTCTGCCGGCAGGCAGGTTTTCACCTCTTTTTTATTTACCGATTATCTATTTAGATACCGAAAAGCTCACTTGATAACTTATACCTCTTTCTTTTAAGCTTATGACGTGCAAGATTAATGTATTAATATTATGGATAATCCTAGTATATTACTTTCGCGAAACTCTCCCATAGCCTTAGTAATAGGTTCAGCTGGATTTATTGGCAGCCACGTTTGCGAGAAACTTCTAAAAGAGGGAGTTCAGGTAATTGGTATAGATGATTTCTCATTAGGAGAAAAGGAAAACCTTATAAATTGCATAAAAGAGAAAAAGTTTCATTTTATTCATAAATCAATTGTTGACCCGCTAACTTTAAGCTCCCCAAGACTTGACTATGCTTTTTTTATTGTTGATGAGAAAAAAAGAAGCGAAGTTTTTGATAAGGGCTTAGCGAACTTTCTAAAGTTTATTAAGTTCCAGGAGGAAAAAGGAGTCTACCATACAAGAGTAGTTTTTGTTTCTTCAACTTTACTATACAAAAAAGAACTTGATGAACACGACAGAAAACTAAAAGAGGCTGAAGTTGAATTTGCAAAGTTTGTAAGAAGTGAAAAAATTAATGCAAGAATTGTAAGGGTTGCTCCCACATATGGACCTAGAATGCATTTTAGGGAAAAAGATGCACTTTTTAGGATTTTAAGGGCATATTTAGAAGGGAAGCTCTTAGGTGAGGAAACTCAATCTGATCTTGCCACAAGAGCTATTTTTATAAGCGATGTAGTCTCTTGTATTCTAAGTTCAGTTTTCTTGGGTTCAACCTCCCATAAAATATTTGATGCTGTGTTAGATAAACCCCTAAAAGTAGCTGATATAAAGCAAATCTTGCTTGATCCTTTATGGTTTGACTCGCTTCATATTGAGCCCCAAGCTTTATCTTTTTGGCCGACGCCTAATTTGAAAAAAACCATAAAAGAGCTTTCATGGAAACCTAAGAAAAATTTTTTAGAAGGGTTAAAAGAAACAATTAAGTTTTTTAGGGAAAAAGGACTGCCTGAGGAGGATATAGTCCTAAGTGAGAAGCTTAAAGTTGAAACAACAAAGGATCAGGAAGAAAAAAGTGAAGAACTTAATGGAAAAGAGGCTTTAGAAATTACCTTAAAAGAAGAACCTAAAATAAAAAAATCATTCAAGCTAAACTTTTTAAACTTAAAGTTTGGTAACTTTAAGTTTAAAAAAAATATTTTTTTAATACTTGGAGTATTCTTAATACTTTTTGGGATATTTTTTCCAATTTTAAGTTTAGCTTACAGCAGTCTTAGTATAAGGATGCATGTAGTAAGCTCAAAAGAGGCATTAGCGAAAGGAGATTTTAACCGAACTTTTTATGAAATAGATTTAGCTAAACAAAATGTTTCAGAGGTGCAAAATCTTCTAAATTCTTTGAGCATAGCAAAAAGAATCTATTTTTTTAAGAATCCGCTAGAAAGTGGGGAGAAAATTTTAAATTTGGCCAAAGAGGGAATTGAGGGTATTGATCATTCAGCTTTAGGGCTTGAAGCGCTGTATCAATCTACAAAAGTTATATCAGGGGAAGCTAGTGGGGAGTCTGGGGATTTTTTTGATAAAGCACAGGTTGAGCTCTCAGCAGGATCTTCAAAACTTTCTAAGGCTGCATTAGCTTTGAATGATAAATCCTTAGTAGGGATGTTCCCAGATTTAATTAGAGTTAGGCTTGAAGATTTGTCGCTGAGCCTTAACTCTTATTCATCTTTAGTAGAACAAGCAAAAATAGCTTCCTTTCTAATGCCCCAGATAACAGGAGTTGGTGGTAGAAAAGTTTATTTAATTTTATTCCAAAATAATATGGAGCTTAGGCCAGCTGGTGGCTTTATAGGCTCATACGCAAGACTTGAGTTTGAAAATGGAAAAATAAAAAATATTAAAGTTGATGATATCTATAATCTTGATGGGAATTTAAAAGAGCATATTGAGCCTCCTCCTGAGATAAAGCAAGATTTAGGTCAAAAAGACTGGCTTTTGCGCGATTCAAACTTTGAACCTGATTTTCCAACTTCAGCAAGACAGGCTGAATTTTTCTACAACAAGGAGGCAAGCGAGCGAGTTCATGGAGTAGTTGCAATGGATTTAACTGCAGCTGCTAAATTGATTGATGCAGTAGGGGGGCTAAACCTTCCTGATTATAATGAGAACGTTACTAAAGATAACCTATTTAAAAACGCTATTAAGCACTCTGAGATTGATTTCTTCCCAGGCTCATCCAGCAAAAGAAATTATTTGTATAGTCTTCAGAGCGCACTTTTTAATAAAATCTTTTTTACTTCAAACCAAAACTGGCCAAAAGTAGTCTCCAGCATAGCAGAAGCCTTAAACGAAAAGCATATGTTAATTTATTTTCAAGACCCCCAAGTATTTTCTTATGTGGCTTCTCAAAATTGGGCGGGAATTTTACCTAGGGAATCTGAACAAAGAGAGGGTGAAACAAATGATCTTTTGGCTGTAGTTGAAGCTAACTTAGGAGCAAATAAGTCCAATTATTATTTAGAAAGGAATTTAAGCTTAAATACAGTAATTGGAAAAGAAAATGAAATAATACACAACCTTGAGATAACTTATAAAAATAATAGCCCTTCAAATGCTTTTCCAGCAGGAACTTATAAAAATAGACTGCGAATTTATCTTCCAGCTGGAACAAAACTTAACAGAGCAACACTGAATGGAATAGACTACACAGGTGAGCTTAATCCTTTAGGTGATTATGGTAGGACTTATTACTCTTTACTAGTAGAGGTTTCTCCAAAACAGCAAGTAGTACTAGATTTTGATTACACTCTACTTAAGAGCTTATCTTTTAAGGATGGTTTATCAAAATACAGGCTTGATATAATAAAGCAGGCTGGAACTGGAGAAGATCCTTTTGAATGGACACTGACATATCCAATCAATTTAGAAATTGAATCTGGTATTAATGAGGCCTTGACTTCTCCTCAGGAAATGAATGTTAAGACTTCTTTATCTGAAGATAGAGTATTTTTAGTTGACTTTTTTTCTAGATTGTAACTTCGCTAACTGGGACAAGCTTGAATAGCTTCAAGTTTTGTGTTAAATTACCTAAACTGAAATTATGGACCGTTTATCACTAAGAGCCCAGGAGAGAGAAATCTTTGGCAAAAAAGTAAAAAAATTGAGAAAACAGGGTTTAATTCCTGGGCATGTTTTTGGTAACTCAAAAGAAGTTGAACATGTTAGTGTAGCTTTAGCTGATTTTTTGCCTGTATTTCATAAAGCAGGGGAAACAGGTTTAATTGATCTTAAAATTGGAGCAGAAAAAGTTAAACCAGTAATGGTTAGAGGAAGGCAAGTCGATCCTGTTAAAGGAGCTCTTTTACATATTGATTTTTATCAAGTTAATCTTTCAGAAAAAGTTAAAGTGCCTGTACCAATTGTTATAGTTGGAGGGGAGGATCTTGAGTCAGTAAAAATAGGGGAGAATGTTATTTTACAGACACTCGCTGAAGTTGAGGTAGAAGCGCTTCCCACAGATTTAATAGAGAAAATAGAAGTTGATGTTAGACACTTTAAAAATGTTGATGATGCAGTAACTGTAGAAGGGTTAGATTATGATCGCTCAAAGTTAACTATAACAGAGCGCCCAGAAGAGATTGTTGTAAAACTTGCTCCAGCTATAACTGAGGAGATGAAGAAATTAATGGAGGAGGAAGCTCTCGAGCAAGCAGCAGCCCAAGCTGCAGCTACTGAGGAAGGAGTAGAAGCTCCTGCAGAGGGCGAGGGTGGGGAAGTTGTAGAAGGAGAGGCTGCCGGAGCAGAAGCTCCTGGCGAGCCAAAGGAAGGTGGGGAAGAGGCAAGAGAAGAAGCTCCAAAAGAGGAAAGTCAAAAATAGTTCGTTTATTTTGCGGTAAATTTGCGTTTAATCTAGGCACAAAAATTTAAAACTTAAATAAATTTGTAGCTTATTTGTTAAAATTTACTAGTGGAAGGGTACAAAAGACTAGCAAGCTATATCCTTGTTGCTGTTATCCATGATTTAACTGTTCAATTTGTAAAGCGCTGGATAAATCCCAAATCCAGAACCACTGACCAAATGGAGCAGGCAGCTAGGTCTGGCAAGCAAAATATTGCTGAAGGTTATGCTATGCAAAGCCTGGAAAGTTATATTAAGCTTTGTGGAGTAGCAAACGGTTCTATTAAGGAATTAGCAGCCGATTTTGAGGATTTCCTAAGACAGAGAAATTTGAAGATCTGGGATAAGAGCGATTCTAAGACTAGGGTTTTTAGGGAGTTTAGGGCTCTTTGGGTTAAACCTAATATCCCTAACACCCCAAACCTACCTAATAATCCAGAAGAAGCAGCTAACATGCTTTTGACATTTTGCCAAATGGAAACTTTTTTACTCTCAAAGCAAATAGAAGCCTTAAAGAAAAAGTTTATCTTAGAAGGCGGTTTTAGAGAAAATCTTTTTAGGCAAAGACTAGCTAAGAGAGCTAATTGGTCTCTGGCCATTTTGCAATCATAATAGACTTACCTTCATGAGGCAGCTTCTGCCATAACTCCTCAGTGATGAAAGGCATAAAAGGGTGAAGAAGCTCTAAAGAAGTTTTAAAAACATACTCTAAAACAGGTTGAGCTTCTGACCTTCTTTTTTTAGATTGCTCAATATATTTATCTGCAAACTCATGCCAAATAAATTCATATAAAAAATCAGCTGCTAAATGAAAGTTAAATGAGTCTAGATCATTTGTAACTGTTTTTATAAGATTATTAAGCTTTTCGATTATTTCTTTATCTTGAGTATGCAATTTGTCATCCCCGACTTGATCCCCGCCTTCGCGGGGACGGATCTGGATTCCCTCTTTCGAGGGAATGACTGAAACAGCATCTTTTGGCTTAAGGTCAATTATAAACTTTCCTATATTTCTTAATTTTGTTGCAAAATTTCTAAAATTTTTGCATCTTTCATCTAAAGTTTGTTTTGATGCTCTTCCATCTCTGGCTGGAGCAGCGAAGCTAAAAATTGCCATTCTGTAAGCATCCACACCCCAAGTATCAATTAAAGGTAGGGGAAAAACCCCATTGCCCAGTGATTTAGAGAATTTTCTCCCTTGAAAATCTCTTAGAGTCCCTGTAAAAAACATGTTTTTGAAAGGAATGTTATCTTTAAACCAAAGCCCAAGCATAATCATTCTTGCTATCCACAAAAATTTAATTTCTGGAGCTGAAATCTCAAAATCATATGGATAGTATTTCTTAAGCTCTTTGGTTTCATCGGGCTCGCCTCGCTTCGCGGGCGAAGCGGGCCAACCTAATGTTGCCATTGGCCAAAGGCCAGATGAAAACCAAGTATCTAAAATTTGATCATCCTGGACCCAATGGTTTAAACCACAAGTCTGACAGTTTTGCTCTGGATGAGTTAGAGAAATTTTCATATCTTTAAGACCGTTAGGTCGCAAGCTCTGCTTATCCTTACCAACTAAATGATTTGGATTACAATTTTGGCAATACCAGACAGGGATTCTATGTCCCCACCATAAAGATCTGGAGATTGACCAATCATGGATTTCCTCCAGCCAATCTGCAATTACTTTTTCAAAATTTTTTGGGAAGAACTTAATTTCTTTTAGGGACATTAGGGCTTTTTGGGCAAGAGGTTTCATTTTTACAAACCATTCTTCTGAAACTAAGGATTCTATTGTAGATTTACATCTTTCACAAATCGGGACAGAATGAGTATAGTCTTCCTGTCTTTCGATAAGATCTAAGTCTCTTAGAATTTGTGCAGCTTTTTCCCTTGCTTCTAAAATCTTCAGGCCTTTCAAATTAGGATCCAAATCTGTAATATGGCCATCTTTTGTTACAGCATGCAAAACTTCTAAATTATGTGTTTGTCCAATTTCAAAATCCAAAAGATCATGACCAGGTGTAATTTTTAAAGCACCTGTGCCAAAATCTTTTTCAACCCGAGCGTCTTCTATTATTGGTATCTTTGTATTCGTAAAAGGATTAATTGCTTTTTTCCCAACTAAGTTTTTATATTTTGAATGATTTGGATAAACTGCTATAGCAACATCAGCTGCAATTGTTTCAGGTCTAGCGCTGGCAACTGTTATATATTCATTTTGCTCTCCAACAATTTCATACTTAACAAAATATAATTTTTCAGACCTTTCCTCATACTCCATTTCCAAATCCTCAATTGCAGTAGCATCTTTTGGACACCACTGGACAATATAGGCTCCTTTATATAAAAGACCCTCGTCCCAAAACCTTTTAAATTCTTCAAAAACTGCTTTTTGTACTTTTGGATCTAGGGTAAAAACTTCTCTTTTCCAATCTGCGGATATTCCCATTTCTCTCCAGGCTTTATGGAATGATTTATAAATTTCATCTTTAAATTGCCAGGCTCTTTTCATCCATGCCTCTCTGCCTAAACCTTCCTTTCTTAAACCCTCTTTTTCAAGCAACTTATTTAAGGTTCCTTCAAACTGAATCCCTGCATGATCAACACCTGGCTGCAGTAATACATCAAATCCTTCCATTCTTTTAAATCTAGCTAGGCCGTCCATTATTAAATGCTGGATTGTGTGTCCTGCATGTGGCTCACCAGTTAAATTTGGAGGAGGCATTAAAATAGAGTAGCCTGGTTTAGTAGACTCTGGATTAGCATTAAAAAACTCCTGTTTTTCCCAAAACTCATACCACTTTTTTTCTATCTTTTTTTGATCATAGACTTTATCCATTTTATTTTGTAAGCTTACTAGTTCTTACATCGTAAGGTACAAACTGGCTTGATGTAAACTCAGTAGTTATTAAACGGTCTCCTTTAAAAAAAGTAGCATCTGATAAAGGAAGAGAATAAGGCTCTAGTTTACTGCGCAAAGGTCTTGATCTTTGAATTTTAGACCTGTCCTCAGCTATTTCTATTATTACCCCATCCTCCTTAAATTCTACAAATCCTTGATCTGGAATATATGGGGTTTGGCTGTGTCGATACAATTGCCAAATTTCCTCCATACCATACCAAGTTCCTTCAAATGACATATTTATTCCTTATTCCATAAAAAAACACGCCGCCTGGTTTGGGACAAGCGTATGTTACATCTTACATCCAGTGAGATTGCATCATTTGGACTGCGTGTAAGAATTCGTTGTCATATATTAAAGATGGATGTGTATTCATAAAAGCAGTCCCTAATATCCTAGGTTCTCTTGCCTGTTTGAAGGCAGCGGTTCTATGGTTTCCATCTACTACTAGAAGACCAAGGTCAAGATCAAATAGCACGTCTATTGGGTCAACCTCATCCGGCCGGAGAATACCATTAATCAGTTGTTGGCTAAGTCTTGTAACATACCTTATATCTAAACTTGGAGAAGTTAGGGTTAAATCAGCTACTCTGAAGTATACAGGTTTTAAAAGTTCTTTCATAATAAGCGTTTTTAATTAGTTATAGGGTAACATTTTTATTATTTTAAATCAATTTTCAAGAGATAAATTTGGATTTGCTTGTAAGTATAGGGGATTTTTAAGGGAGGTTTCAAAAAAAGCGCGGGAAGCAATCATGGAAGCGTTATCAGTACAAAGAAAAGGAGGTGGGATAAATACCTTTCCGGCGAATTTTGCACGTATTGAATTTTTTAGCTTTTGATTTGAGGCTACACCTCCTGCAACCATTAGTTGTTCAACTTTATATTCTTGGGCTGCTTTAAGAACTTTTGATACTAAGACATCTACTATTGCCTGCTCAATTGAGGCACAAAGATCATGCAGTCGCTCATCACGGCTTAAAAAACCGCTCGCGCGCTCATTTCGCTCGCTTGGAGTTTGCAAACTGCCGAAGTTCTGCACAGTTTGCTGCACTACATTTTTTGTAGCTCGTGATTTCGCTCCTTCTAAGCTAACTAAATTAGCAACAGCAGTTTTAAGACCGGAAAAGGAAAAATCAAAATTCTTAGAATCTATCATTGGCCTTGGAAGTTTATACTTATTAGGATCACCATTTTTGGCTAGCTTTGAAATTTCAGGACCTCCTGGATAAGGTAAGCCTAATAATCTTGCACATTTATCAAAACACTCCCCAGCAGCATCATCCCTTGTCCCACCTAAATATTTATATCTTCCATGATCTGTAAAAAGTACTAAATCAGTGTGTCCTCCAGAGACAAGAAGGCCTATACAGGGGAAGGTAGGAGTTTCCTCTTTTGTCATCCCCGATCTAATCGGGGATCCATTTTTATAAGCGGAGCTTGAAACTTTGTTATAAGCGGAGCTTGAAACTTTGTTATAAGCGGAGCTTGAAACTTTGTTATAGATTCCCGCTTTCGCGGGAATGACAGAAAAAGTTATCCAATTTGCCCAGAAGTGACCTAAAAGGTGATTAACAGGTATAAGGGGTTTATCCCAAACTAAACTTAAAGTTTTTGCTGTTTCTACCCCTACTAACAAAGATCCTATTAAGCCAGGTCCCTCTGTTACTGCAATAGCATCAATTTCGTTAATCGTTAATCGTGAATCGTTAATCGCTTCAGAAATAACAGGGATTATGGTTTTAATCTGTTCTCTTGCAGCTTGTTCTGGAATTATGCCTCCAAATTTTTCCTGGAGCTTGAAAGAGGAGGCTACAATATTGGATAGAATTTGTATTCTGTTATTAGATTCTTGCAATACTGCAGCAGCTGTCTCGTCACAAGAAGTCTCTATTCCTAGGATAGTCATGAAGATATTTTATTATTGTCATTCTGGCTTGTCCAGAAATCATTAAGTCAAAATACACCTGAGAATACACCTGGGAGGTGGATTAGCTTGACACCTAGGGATTCCCAAGCTTTGCCTCAAAAAGGGTATTATGCTTATGCAATCCTTCAGAAGGAATGCTCTCAAACAATTTTACTGAACTTACTTTAATTGGTTTTAAGTTTATTTCACCAATTTCCTGGAGATTCTCTTCAAGCTCTTGATTTATTTCAATATTTTTAAGTTTACCTAAAGCTATATGAGGAACAAATCTTCTCTCCTGCAAAGATAAATTTAACCCCTTCAACTTATCAGAAATTCTTTCTTCAAGAAGATATAATTTATCAACCTCACCTTTAGTCCCAATCCATAAGGTGTGGGGATGGTGTAAATTAGGGAAACCATCTAAAAAACCTGGGGTAAATTCAAAGCTTGAAATCCCTTCTACAGATTCTTTAATTGCTTGGGAAAGAGTTTCTTTTAAAGTCTCAGATTGCTCACCAATAAAAGCAATTGTTAAATGAAGTTTATTTGGATTAGTTAACCTGATACTAGGAAGAATTTCTTTTACTTTTTCCTGAAGCTCTTCAAGCTCTACTTTAGATTCTTCAGGTATATCTAAAGAAATAAAAAAACGCATAGTTAGTTATTGTGTTCCCACAAGATATATTGCTTGCCAAGGGCGGTAGTTTGAGCGAAATGATTCTTGAATTAAAGTTTCACCACCTCTTGTAACTTTCCTACTAAATACCACATTAGCTCCCCAGGCTGCAAAATCAACTTGTTTGACAGTGCCGCGAGGCAATGTTGGATCATCCTGTCTAAGCTCAGGCGGCGGAGGAATTTCATTTGTAATAGTTGGTCTGCTAATACTAACTACTCTTCCATCTTTTGTTCCATAAAAATCTATGTATAAAGAATTACCAATAGTATAAGCCTGTATTAAAATGTGGGCATTTGTGTCATTTTTGAATTTAAAATCAACATTAGGTGAAAAAATAGTTGCATCTAAACCTGGTGGAAAGCCTTGTTCATAATAACCTACTCTATAAGCATGTGCAGTCCTCTCTATTACAGGGAGTCCTGAATTTAGAGCTGACCTAAAAAGAGTTGTTGAAACCTGACAAACTCCACCTCCATCATCCAAAACAGTCCTACCTGATTTTATAACATAAGCCTGTTTATAACCTGATGAGCCTGATATATCTCCGACAGTATTTACAAAAGAAAAGACTTCCCCTGGTTTTATTAAAATTCCATTTAGCCGGGAAGCAGCAAGCTCAATATTATATATTCTATTTGGAATTGACCCTGCAAAATTGGACACCCCTCTTCCTATAAGCTCTTTTATCCCTAAATCATTAGTAAGTTTATTTTTAGGCTCAATGGTTTTAACTGGAAGCTCAATTGTACTTGTATTCCCTTCTAAAATTGCCTGAGATATAAGTTTTGATGCCTCTTTTACATCTAATTTTTTACCATTTATAGGAGGTCTAAATTCAGTTACTCTGGAGCCTCCTGATAAATTGGGGTCAAAAGCAAATAAAGGTTCAACAACTTCTCTGTCAATTTCAAGAGCAATACTTTCTAAAAACTCATTTAATTTTTCCTCATTTAGAACAAATTTTGAATCAGAATATTCTCTGCCACCTATTTTTACTGAAGATATGTTTAAATCAGTTCCAAAAAAATCTCCTGAGATAATACTTGGTTTGCTTTTGCTTAAATCAATCAGCTCTACAGCTGCAGGTAAGTCTATCATCCAATTTTCTCCTTCATACTCTAAGGTTAAGGATTTAAGTTTTATTTTATCCAAACTTGCCTTAATTTTTAGTGCTGATTCATAAGACAAATTAGGGTAAACTTTTTTAATAGGTAAGCTTGCTTGAGTTTGGTTGCCAGAATTTATTGAATCTATAAGGGTTTTTTTAAGTGTTTTTTCATCTAGAACCTTTCCTTCTTGAGATGGTGTAACATTAATTTCTCTTTCAACCAAACGGATTTGTGCATCTATTGCAGGGGAATTTATTTCTTTGGCTATTTTTTTAACTTGATTATTTAGGTTTTCTTTAAAATTAATTTGAGCATTTAGATTCATTGGTTTAAAATAAGATTTATTTCTTCCATATTCAAAAGCCTCATTTACTACCCTGTCTGAATCAATCCCTAAAGAATCTTGGGTAGGAAAAATCGAGTAATAAGCGCCATTATATTTAAATTTAAACTCTTTTTGAGCTTTTTTTAAAAGCTCTGTGTTTATTTTTTTATTTGCCTCCTCTTTAGTTAAACCTGAAACAAAGATACCTGAAATAAAAATCCCAGGATAAATCCGGTTGTAAAAGTAAACCTTAAATCCCAGCAAAAAAATAGAAAAAATTAATAAAACTGCCAGAAAAACTCTCAAAAATAAATTATCCTTAATCTTCATAAGCATAGCTTGCGACTAAAGTCTTAAGCGTAGCTTGCAACTTTAGTCTTAAGAGCTAATTTTAACAAAATATAAGCTAAAGAAACAAAAAAAGTTATAATGGAATTAAAAGAAAATGAAAATAGCAATTATTGTAGTTGTAATTTTGAGCGTACTAGGAGGAATAGCTTTTTGGAGATTTGGTTACTTGCTTCAACCTAAAAAAGCTCCATCTACAGTTACTTTAACTTTATGGGGACTTTGGGAAGATGCAAGTTTAATTGAGCCTGCTATAAGTGAATATCAAAAACAAAACCCTAATATAAAAATTAACTATATTCATCAAAACGTTCCAAATTATAGAACAAGAGTACAGACTCAAATAACAGAAAGCTCAGGCCCTGATATGTTTATGATTCACTCCTCTTGGCTCCCTATGTTTTTAAATACGAACTCTTTATCTTCTATTCCTGCATCTTTTATTACTGTTGGTGAGTTTGAGAAGACTTTTTATCCTGTGGCCTCTGAAACTTTAATGAAGGATGGAAAAATTTACGGCCTTCCTCAAGAAATAGATGGGATTGCTCTTTTTTATAATGAAGATTTACTGAATAATGCAGGTGTTTCTGTTCCTACAAATTGGGATGAATTTTTTGATTCTGCAGTGAAACTTACTCAAAAAGATGAGGGAGGAAATATAATAGTAGCTGGGGCTGCAATGGGTTCACCTAGCAATGTTGATCACTGGAGCGAAGTTTTAGGAACTTTATTTTTACAGCAGCCTGGTGCTGATTTAGAAAATCCTAGCTCTAAAGCAGGAGCAGATGTTTTAAGATTTTTTACAAAGTTTATTATAGATCCAGCTAAACAAACCTGGAGTTTAGATATGGAGCCTTCAACCCAAGCTTTTTATGAAGGGAAACTAGCTTTTTACTTTGCACCATCCTGGAGAGCATATGATTTAAGGGAGGCAAATCCTACGCTAAATTTTAAAACTGCTCCTGTTCCACAGCTTCCTAAACCTAGCTCTGATCAATATGCTGCCTGGGGTAGTTTTTGGGCTTTTTCAGTTCCAGCTAAATCCAAGAGCCAACTTGAAGCCTGGAAATTTTTAAAGTTTTTAACTAATCCTCAAATAGAAAAAATGCTTTATCGGCAAGCTTCCAAACAGCGTCTTTTTGGTCAGCCCTACTCAAGAGTGGATTTAGCTTCTGAGCTTATCAACGATCCTATTGTAGGAAGTTTTGTTAAACAAGGGCCAATTTATAAATCATGGTATTTAAACTCCAGAACTTTTGATTCAGGAATTAATGATGAAATGATTACTTACTTTGAGAATGCTGTTAATGAAACTTTGCAGGGAGGTAATCCATCCTCTGCACTACAGACAACCCAAAAAGGGGTTAAGCAAATTTTAGATAAATATACAAAACCTCCTACCCCTGCACCAACACAAAATTCTATATAAGATTCTATATATTTTTTTACATATGATATAATATAAGAGTATGAATATTCCTGTAGGAAATATTGTTTCAGTTTCAGAGCTTCAAAAAGATTATAGAAAAGTAATAGATAAAGCAAAAAGAACCAATCAGCCGGTTTTAGTTATGCGTGGGAATAGTCCTGAAGTTGTGGTTTTAGATGTTAGTGTTATGAGTAAAATAAGCAAAAGACTTGAGGAGCTTGAGATTGAGGATACTTTAAAAATAGTTAGTGAGGGTAGAAAAGAGGCAAAGACAGGTAAAACTATTAATTGGGAGACATTAGCCTCCCCTTTTAGAGAATATGCCAAACAAAAAGATTTAACTGAAAAAGATATATTAAAAGCAGTGGAAGAGGGCAGAAGTGAACAGGCCTCCAAGAGTAGTAAATGATACAAATGTCTGGCTTTCTGCACTTTATTTTTCAGGAAACGAAGCAAAAATAGTTAAATTAATTGAAGAAGAAAAAATTATCTCTGTAACCTCCCTTTTTATTCTTAATGAGCTTAAAGAGAAGATGATTTATAAATTTAATACTCCTTCTTTTGCTGCAAATGCCACAATTTCTTATATAAAATCTATCTCAGAAGTAGTATTTCTAAAGGGTAAAGATTTTGGACTCCGTGACAAGGCTGATAATCAAATTTTAGAAACAGCAGTTATAGGGAAATGTGAATGGTTAATAACAGGAGATAAAGATTTATTAGTACTTAAAAAATATCAAAATATACAAATTATTCAATCTGCTAAATTTTTAGTTCATATTAAATGAATAAATTCCATTTAGAAATTTTAGAAGAAATTAAAAAGAAATCTGGAAAAGGTAGTAAACATTCAGGTTCTGATAGCTATTTAAGCAGCGGTCATTTTTATTATTCAGTTTCAAATCCTATTAAAAGAGATTGGCCTTTTAAGAAAGTTGCTTATCCAGGGAGAGAATAAATGAAACTTAAATTTTTAAGACAAACTACGGAGGACAAATTAATCCTGCAAGGCTTGCTTCATGAACCAGTTGTTAACTGGATAAAATAAAAGTTAATCTGTTGATACATCTTCATGCTATAGCTTATCAATGTATCAAAAATAGCTTCAGAATAAAGAATTAGTCTAAGGAAGGTAAGTTAATTAATTGATTTATTCCTTCCTTAGTGTTATATAGTATTTATGTCTGTCGTATCTGAAGTTGACCAAAGCAAACGGTTAGGACAAATTGCTGAAAGAGCTCCTTTTGGCCCTCTTGGGAATGGTGAAATCTGGCTTGTTCTTATTGCAGCTACTAATTTAAGAAGACCTAAGCAACCTTTTTTAGAAAGTGAAAGGGATCGTATTGTCGATACTTATATACAATATGGTGAGGCTAACTTGTCTGTTGAGGATTTAGCTCGTGAAGCAGGTGTTGTTGATTTAGGTAGAAATAGATTTCTTAATGGGGTCTGTTTTAACTATACTCATCAATTAGGCGCTGCAGATAGACATGAGAGGGTAATGCGTGAATTAGAGACTGGTTTAAGAGAACGCATAGATTTATTTGATAAAGATATCGTTTCGGTTAATACGCAGGTAGATATGGATTTTCAAAGACCGTTGAATGAAATGTATAGAGTAAATAGGGGAGCAAGATTTAACCAGGAAACAAAATCACTTGAGAATTATTATGGATTATCCGGCCATTATTATTATCCAAGTAGGACTGACAGAATAATTTCTACAGTCGCTCATTTTATTCCTTTTTGCTGGCCATTTTTAGGTTACTGCTCCCCAACATCTTCGCTTAGTTGGGAGTTTGCAAGCACAATTGCAAGCTATTGGTCAGAAAATGCCCTACCACTTCTTGGAAACGATGAACTACTGAAACCTGGGACTTATCCGGGGAGACCTAGTTATATATTCCAACCTTATCCAACCATTGTAAAAAGAGACTCTGCAGAAATGCTTGCAGTTGCTTAATTCAAACTGTATAAGTAAAAATTAGCTTAAAGATTATAATATGCCTGAATGGTTGAATAGAGATGGGATACAAGATGTGATTCCTCATAGAGAACCATTTCTATTTGTTGATGAAGTGGTTGTAATTTATGGAGAATCTGCCAGGGGAATAATTTACCAACCAGGAAGAATTTTAACTATTTCATGGGTAGATTCCAGAAGAATGCCAAATCTTTTAATAATCGAAGCCTTGGCAGAAGTTGGGGCAGTGGCTATTTTGGGGATGCCAGAAAACAGAGGAAAAATTGCCATGCTTACTCGTCTTAAAAGATGGAAGCTCAGACCAGTCTTCCCTGATGGTCCTATTGAATTAGACGTAGAGTTGTCTGCTGCTCGCTCGAATTTTGCACGAGGACTTTGCAGAGCATCAGTTAATGGTCAGTTACTAGCAAAAGGGGAACTTTCTTGTGCACTTATAGACCAAAGGATATAGATACATGATAACGCTATAGCTTATCAATGTATCAAAAATAGCTTCAGAATTTTTAAGAAGATCTAAAAATAAAATTAGTTTAACGGTGGTAAATTAATTAATTGGACTTCTGGTTCAAGGGAAATTCCAAATTTTATCTTTACTTTTTCTTTATATTTTTTTGCTAATTCATAAAAATCTTTTGCAGATCCTCCTCCTTTATTAACAAATAAATTAGCATGATAGGGAGCTATTTCTATCCCATCAATTGAATCCCCTTTAGCTCCAACTTCTTCAAGGAGTGCTCCTGCTGGGATTTTTCCATACATAATCATATCTTGAGGAATTTTTTCTAAAACCTCTTTTGGTAAATTTTCAGCAATTATATTCATAAAAAAACTTCCTGGACATTTAATACCTTTAGGGTATTTAACTAATCTTTTTTCTAAAATTTCTTCAGATTCTTTCTTTAAAGTTTTAGGATCTCCCTGTTCCAGCTCAAAAGTTATTTCTAAGATAATATCTTTTGTTTGTTTAAAAATGCTTTCTCTATAGCCAAATTGACATTCTTTCTTAGTTAAAATCACAACCTTAAGATTGTCATTCCCGCCCCGTATCGAAGTACGGGGTAAACTCCAGCGGGAATCTATTTTAATAGATCCTCCAATCAAGTTGGAGGATGACACAGCTGTTGGTTTTAGAATGACCACAGAGGAGATATGATCAGAAATTATTTGGCCATAAGCACCAGCATTCCCATATACAGCTCCTCCTACTGTTCCTGGAATCCCTGTTAATTTTTGAAGACCTGACAATCCATTATCGTTTGCAAAATCCACCAGATTCTGCAAAATTGCGCCTGATTTCACTTTAAGGGTCCGACCCTCTTGGACGATTCCAATTATTGAATTTTTTATAACTAACCCTTCAAATCCGCTGTCACTTACCAAAAGATTACTTCCTGATCCTATGATTAGAAAAGGAATATTTTCTTTATGAGCTGATTGTAGTGTATTTATTAACTCTTCCTCAGTTTTTACCTCAACAAATCTCCCAATAGGTCCGCCAATTTGTAAAGTAGTTAAGTCAGAAAACAATTTGTTGTTTAACATTAGTCTAAATTATATGCTTTATGAGTGTTTTGTGCTACATTAGCAGCTTGTAGTAAGCTAAGTCGAACTATGGAAAAAGCAATTTTAAAAGCTTTAATTTATTCTGATTTATTTGAATACCCGCTAAAAGCTTGGGAAATACACAAATGGTTAATAGGGAAGAAAGCTACTTTAAGACAAGTGGAAAAGACTCTGAGAATCAAGAAGCTAGAAGGTAGAATCAAGGATAAAGAGGGATACTTCTTCTTGAAAAGAAGAGCAAAATTAGTAAGGCAAAGAAAAAATAGGGAGAAAATATCAGAAAAGTATTTTAAACAGGCAAAATTTGTTAGCTTTTTTTTAAAAATAATTCCCTGGATTAAGCTAGTAGGGGTTTCAGGAAGTTTGTCTATGATGAGTGCCAGTAAATCTGATGATATAGACTTTTTTATTATTACTCAAAGAGGAAGACTTTGGATATCCAGGCTTTGGATAATTTTAGTTTTAAATTTGTTAAATATTAGGAGAAAGCCGTCTCATAGTAAAAAAAAATCCATAGGGAAAATTTGTGTTAATTTATTACTCGATGAAGATAGTTTAACCCTTACTGATAAAAATATCTATCTTGCACACGAAGTACTCCAAATGATGCCTTTATGGGAAAGAGATAATATTTATTCTAAATATTTAGAAGATAACGCTTGGGTATTTAAATACTTGCCTAATTGGATAACAAGCACAAGTAGTATGTATCATGTATCAAGTATAAAGTATTTTAAAAAACAAGATTCGCATAATACAGACTACATAATACATAATACATTCAATTTGCTTGAGCAAATTGCAAAATGGTTTCAGCTAAAGTATATGAGACAACCTAAAGGCATGGAAAAAATAACAGAAACTGCGCTATATTTTCACCCTGAGGATAAAGGCAGAGAAGTTTTAAGTATATTTAAAAGGAAAATTGCCCATTTGGAATAGGGATTATTAGCAGACTATTGACATAAGCGCTAAGTTGTAGTATAAATGCATCCAATTCTGCCTGGTTATCATTCTGAGCGAAGCGAAGAATCTTATTTAGATCCTTCGGTCGCTTTGCTCCCT
>CAYWKL010000017.1:0-19577 GCA_964459095.1 uncultured Gammaproteobacteria bacterium | reverse complement strand
AAGGAGGTGAACTATATGTTAAATAAAATAGAAAGATACGCTGAACAAGCGGTAAATAAAGTAGCAAGAGCTACAAGACCATTAAGATCTACTTTAGCACTAGAAATAGCTGTAAGAGGTGCTGGTGCATTAGCATTAGTTGCCTCTCTTCCAGTTTTTGAAGCTAGAGCTCAAGCAGCTTTCCCTTCTTGGGATCCAAGTATTTCAGGGTTCCCCGCTGGGGACTGTAAGGATGGAATGGTTCCAGTTACACTAAGATCTAATCAAGGAGAAACCGTGGAACTGATCGGAGGACCTATGAGCTATCAAGATGTTACAGGAAGAATTTTTGACTTTCCTGGCCAAGAAAAAGAAGAAGACAGAGCAAGTGTTGTAGTACTTGATGGAGGAGTGGCTGGTGCACAAATAGTTATGTGGGACTGTGGAAATTGGAAAGGTAATACTGATAATCCTGATGGACTAGTTGATTTACCGACTCCACTTGAACAACATTTAGCAGCAGATGCAAATAGAAGCTTAAGGGATCCTAACTTAGGAAACGGAAAAGATAAAAATGGAGTTCAAGGAAGAATTGATTGGGCAAAAATAGGTCCTGATGGAATAATTAAAGAAATCGGACAAATTCTACCAGATGGATCTTTGCAATTAGATTATGATGGAGATGGATATCAAGCTCCTGCTGAACAACCAGCTCAATCACAACAGGTAACTCAGCCGGAAGTAACTCAAACAACTGGGACAACTCAACCTGGATTTGAAGGAGAACAAGAAGTTATACCTGCAACTCAGGATATACCTGCTACTATTCAACCTGGAGTACCTGTTAGAATTCCAAAAGGAAGTATCATAAGAGGTGAGGTTGGATTTAGAGATCCAAAAACTGGGCAGTTCGTATTCAAATACGATAGTAATCCAGAAACTGGTTTAGTAACTATTACCGATGAAGATATAGACATTTTATCTAACTATCCTGCAAGCGTTATAATGCAGGTAAGTGGAGATATAAATGTAAGAGCTCAAGGTATTGCAGCAGAGATAAGCGCAAATGGATGCGATGGAAATGGATGTAGTCAAGGGACATTTATATCACATGTTCCAAATGGACCATTTCAACAAAATTAATTACCTTAAAAAGTAATTTGAAAACATAAGGCCCCGAGTAAAATCGGGGCTTTTGCATACTAGAATAGATAGAATATATTATGAATATAAAAAGAAGAATTGAAAAAGTATTTTCTTATAGACCTGATTTTTGGGTTTTAGCTTTAGCTGGACTTTTACTTTTGCATTGGTTTGCAAATTTATTTTGGGTTAGTAAAAATAATACACCCTTACCATGGGATCCTTCAAATCATCTTTATATTTCTATGTCTATTTTGGAAGGTTTGAAAGATTTTGATATATTGGCAATTTTAAACTCTTCCAACTATTATCCAATACTAGTTCATTTTTTATCTTCTATATTTTTCTTAATTTTTGGAGTTTCTGCTAAACTTTCGCAAGTTTTCTCAACTTTATTTTTCCTAATAACAATTATTGTAGTTTTTATTTATGCAAAGTTAATTACAAAAAGTAAGTTTGTAGCTTTTTTTACTGCCTTCTTTGTTTCCCTCTCGCCTATTTTTTTTAATCAATCTAGAAACTTATTACTTGATATTCCGAGTGTTTGTTTCTTATTTTTATCATTAATTTTTTTAGAAAAATCTAGAAATTTTCAAAGTTTAAAAAATTCTATTTTATTCTTTATTTTTGCAGGATGTTTAGTGATGACTAAATGGACAGGAACCTTGTTTTTAATTATTCCTGGAGCTTTTGTACTAATTGATCTGATTAAAACTTCTTTAACTAAAAAGATTCTAGAAAATCTAATTTTAGGAGCTTTAATCTTTTCTTTAGTCACACTTCCCTGGTATTTAGCCCACTTCAGAGAACTTTTAGTATTAGGAAATATTTATAGTGTTGACCATTCAAACCCAGATGCAGTAAATATTTTTACTTTTAATGATTATTTAGACTATATAAAAATATTTATTCGCGACCAGGTTACTCCAATTCCTGCCTTCGCATTTTTTCTTAGTTTAATTGCTTTTTATTTCCTTAAAGTTAAAAGTAAACTATTTTTAGTCTTAATGTTTTTTATCACTCTTTTATTTTTTAGTTTTCTAGGAAATAAGGATTCAAGATTTACAATGCATTTAGTTATTTTTTCCTCCTTAATAGCTGCTTTAGTATTTGAAAAACTTCTTCAAGTCAAAAAAAATTTAGGAATAATTTTAATTGCACTATATTCTATTTTTCTTTTATCATATTTTTCTGTTCTTACTCTCAGGCCCTGGCAACTTGAGGGATTAAAAATTCCTTTTAACACTTATTTCCTAGGCGAATTTAATTTAATAAATATAACTAATGAAACTGCTAAAAAATACGATGAAAGCTTGTGGTCATTTGATAAATTACTACCAGAGTTAAAGAAAATGGAAAATCCTAAAAGAGCAACTAATCTTTTAGTTATTTCTGAATGGGAACATTTTAATCCCAGCAACATTAGAACCTACAGCAATCTTTACAACGTATCCAACTTAACAACATCAACAGCTGACATTGTTTATTTAAAAACAAACTTTAGAACAGGTGGTTTTCCAAATCAAGTAAGTTTAGAAAAATTTATTTCAAAATTTGATTATGTTCTTCTCGCTGAAGGCAATTTAGGATCTCCTATTTTGATAAATGGCAAGGGATTATCTCAGATTCAAGAATTTATAGATTGGCAAAAATATCCAGAGTGCAACAACTACATAACAAAAGTGTCACGATCGAATACAAAGTGTATTGTTAAGAAAGGTCAGATATTGACTACAGAAAGCGATCTTGAAATAGACGGAGTACCTAAAAAACAAGAGAAAGAAGAAATTTCAGGATTTTCTAAAGTATATTGCCCTTGGGGATGTTCTTTTAGAGAAATTTCAAATACTAAAACTTCAGATTTGTCCTTTGAGTTAATGAAAACTTATACATTGCCAAATGGGAAGAAAATAAATTTATTTAAGATTAAGCGCATTAATTAATCGTATAATATTTTAAAGGCGCTCAATATGGTGAAAGGAATATTATTTAAAAAAGTAGCAATCTCTGATGTTATCTTCCCAATAGTCCTTACTGCTATATGTGTTTTTTTAGCAATTGCTAACTGGGTACCGGGAACATATCTATCTGGGTGGGATACACTTCATCCTGAGTTTAATTTTCCCCTAAATTTTCAAAGATTAATTTTTGGAGTTTTTAGAGACAATCAAGGATTAGGGGCTATTGCAGCTCACGCCCACATGTCTGATCTACCACGGGTTGTTCTTATTTACCTATTTTCTTTTTTTCTCCCAGATCAGATCTTACGGTATGCATTTATCGTTTCATGTTGGCTAATTGGAAGTTTAGGCATATATTTTTTCTGCAAAGAAGTACTTCTAAAAAATTCATCAAATTTTATTAAAGAAGCATGCAGCTTTTTAGGAGGTTTATTTTATCTTTTAAATCTAGGAACTCTTCAGCATTTTTATGTTCCATTTGAAATGTTTACTGTCCAATTCGCTTTTTTACCCTGGCTTTTTCTTTTAGCTGCAAAATATATAAACACAAAAAGGAAAAGTATTCTTTTTTATTTTGCTTTTGTGAATTTACTTGCTTCCCCTATGGCTTACGCACCAGTTCTTTGGTATGCATATTTTGCTTCGTTAATTCTTTTCTTATTACCCCTAATTAGAAAACACTTTAAATCAATTTTGTTAATTATTTTTACAACACTCCTAATTAATTCCTTTTGGTTATTGCCAAATATTTACTTTCTTTTATCAGGCGCTGCTCAAAATATCCCTGAAGCAAAAATAAACCAATTATTTTCTGAGGAAGCCTTTTCTTACAATAAAAGTTACGGAAACCTGCAAAATATTTTGATTTTTAAAAATTTCTTATTTGATTGGACTGCATATCAACCAAATGGCAAATTTGAGTATTTACTATATAACTGGAGAGAACATTTAGAGCAACCTTTCGTCCTTTTAGTAGGATATTTCCTCTCATTCATTGCAATCCTAGGACTTATTTATTCGATATTTAAGAAGAATAGACTCGGGATTGCATTAATCATCCCTAGTGCTTTTGCGCTAATTTTTCTAATCAATGAGAATCCTCCTTTTGAGCAGCTTTTTATTTTTTTAAGAAATCAAAATTCTATTTTTAAAGAAGCATTAAGATTTCCATTTACAAAGTTTTCCATAATATTAATTTTTGCTTTTGCTTGTTATTTTGCTTTATTTCAAGAATTTATAGCTAAGTTTTGGAAGATTTTAAAAACTCCTGTTTTAATATGGCTGCAAGTAACATTATTTACCGGATTAATTATCTTCTACATGTTTCCAGCATTTAAAGGGGATTATATTTCTAAATTGATGCAAGTTAGGATTCCAAAAGAATATTTTGAAATATTCGATTGGTTTAATAATCAACCTAATGATGGAAGAGTTGCTAATTTGCCAATCCACAGCTTTTGGGGATGGACATATTACAATTTCGGTTTTCAAGGAGCTGGATTTTTAAGTTTTGGGATTAAACAGCCCTTACTTGATCGTGATTTTGACCGCTGGAATCCGAGTAATGAAACCTATTATAGAGAAATGTCTAATGCCGTTTATTCAAAAAATTTGAATCTTTTAGAAAATACTTTAGATAAATACCAAATAAAGTATTTATTTTTAGATGAAAATGTAATTAATCCTAGTTTAGGAAATGATAAAGGTGTTTTATTTACGAATGAAATCAAATCTCTTCTTTCTCGATCTAAAAGAGTAAGTTTAAAGAAAAATATAGACAGTCTTTATGTGTATGAATACGATTTAAATTATCCGACCAAAGGTTACTTCTTTAACCCAACAACTAAGTTAACCTCTACAGGTGAGCCTCTTTTTGTAAATAATCAGAATGTGGTAAATAATTCATTGCTTAGTATTAAAAATAACCAGCTAGTAATCAATCCATCTATAAAATCAGAAAAGAATATCCCTATTTCCAGCTTTTTAATAAGTGAAGAGAAAATATATTCTAAAGTAGACTACAGTGTAACCCAGGATCGTCAAGTTTTTAAGTTTAATCTTTTTGTTCCAAAAAACAATTCAAATAAGATAAATCCTGAAATTATTATTTCTCCAGAACTTTCAACCTCTAAAATTGGATTCTTAAACATAAACGGTCAAGAAACTTTCTTTATCCCAACTGGAAACCGCAACTTCGTATCTCTCGGTGATGTTTTACTTTCTACTCAAGTAAGCAGTAGCTTGTCGTATTTTTCTAGTGAGACTCAAGAGTTAAAGATCCCTTTGGCTGGTAAACTGGAACTTTGTGATCAAAGTTTCTCAAACCAAGAATATACTCTTTCAAAAATAGGAGCTAATTTTTTCTCAATATCTTCTAAAAATGCAACCGCCTGCTACAAAATTAATCTTCCAAATTTAGGTAATGATATTCAAACAAGAAGTCCAGTTTTTCTTCTTAACTTATCTTTTAATTTCCATGCAACACCTAGAGAGAATTTAGGAGGGGTCTGTTTGTTTGATAATAAAACCAAAAGATGCATAAAAAAACTTACTTTCAAAAATGGAAACACTGTCAACTTCCCATTTTTAGCTGACAATACTGGATTAAAAGATCTTTCATTAATTTTTTACAATTTTAATACTCCAGAAAACCCCATCTCAGAATATGAGAATATCCAGTTAACTCAATCGCATTTAATTGGGAGAGGGGAGCTTACAGCTCAGGAAATATCGCAATCTACAAACAATAAATCACTCGATTTATCAAGAAACCAAGAAATATTTATTGATGAGCCTGTAAATGAAATTAGAATAAATCTGCTTGAAAATGGCAACAGAACTAATTTATGCAGCAACATATTGCCTCAATTTTCTCAAAAAACTATTAATTCTTTAGATGAATTAATTGAATATAATTCAAAAGCCGGATCTATTTGTGATTCCTTTAGTCTGCCAAACTTATCACATGACCTAGGTTATATCCTTTATATAGATAATAAAAACTTATCAGGTCTTCCGCTTAGAGTTTGTGTGAATAATAATACCAGCAAGAGGTGTGATATTTATACAAGTTTAGGGGAGAATATAGATAACTCAACTTATCTACTAATTCCGCCGTCTGGAGATGGGGGAATAGGCTATGATATAAATTTAGAAAATATTTCAATAGGAAATACTCCAACTATCAACCAATTAAGGGAAGTGAAGATTTTTCCAGTTCCATATAGATGGCTTTCACAGTTTTTTTCAGATCAATCAGATATTGCTTTACCTAGTGACTTATCTATAGATAGCCTAAATGCAATTAATCCTACTTTTTACAACTTAAGCATTTCTAACTCCTCAACATCATTTGGGATTTTAGGATTTAATCAGGCTTTTGATAATGGGTGGGTCTCAACATTCGGTCCACATAAGCTACTTAATTCCTGGGCAAATGGATGGATTATTAATGGGAATATTAAGAATATTAAAGGGTATATCTTCTTCTGGCCTCAAATATTAGAGTTTATAGGATTTTTGCTAAGTATCTTAACTTTGGGGTATTTGTTTTTCAAAAAGAAGAGCTAATCTTCAATTTGGTAGAAATCAGTAGTTCTTTTAATCCCTTCTTTAAAACCTATTTTTGCTTCCCAATTTAGAATTTCTTTTGCTTTTTTTGGGTCTAGACTATTGTGGGGTGTATCCCCTTTTCTTGGTGGGCTAAACTCTGGTTGTAGACCAGTTTTTAAATTTTCTTCAATAGCATAATATACTTCCATTACAGAAGTCCTAATTCCTGTTGAAATATTAAAGTAATTTGTATCATTAAAGTCTAGTGCTTTAATATTTGAATCCACCACATCTGAAACAAAAATATAATCCCTAGTATTGGTACCGTCTCCAAAAACAACTGGCTTTTCTCCTTTTAATAATTTTTCAGTAAAAATTGCTACAACTCCTGCTTCTTTGTTACCTTGCTGCCTAGGACCGTAAACATTTGAGTATCTTAAAGAAATTCCTACAATTCCATATAAATTGCTAAAAAGTTTTAAATAATATTCTGCTGAAAGTTTGGAGACACCATAAAAGCTAGTAGGAAAATTGATAATTTGATCTTCCTTTATTGGCAAATCTCCTTTATCTACATCTCCGTAAAAAGCTCCTCCTGTATTTGAATAAATTATTTTTTTAACCCCAACTAACCTTGAAGATTCTAAAACATTCATTGTTCCAATAATGTTTACTTTTGCATCCTCAAAAGGGTGTTCCATTGAGTAAGGAACTTCATTTTGTGCAGCTAGATGAAAAACTGCTTCTGGTTTAAAATCTTCAAAGACTTTATGTAGAGCATCTTTATCAGTAATATCCACTTCAGAAAAGGAGGCTTTAGGATTTATATTCTCTTTTTTCCCACTGCTTAAATTATCCACAACAGAAACTTCATGACCTAAGTCAATTAATTTATCTACTAAATGGGAGCCAATAAACCCAGCTCCACCAGTAACTAATAATTTCATATTTTTTGTATACAGTACTTAGTTCTGTCATTCCTGCGAAAGCAGGAATCTACTTTGTCATCCTGAATTTATTTCAGGATCTGGATCCCGTATCAAGTACGGGATGACAATATAACAGCGGTACAAAAACTGCTGCTTTCAAAGCAAACCTCCTTAAATCATAAATCTTTAATCACTTACCTCTATTTCTCTTTCATAATCTGAAATTTTACTGATATTAATTTTAACAGTATTTAGAGGAAGAGTCATGTTTAGTTTTTCTGCCCACTCTATTAGTAAAATTGCATTCTCATCATTTATTAAATCCTCTAAACCTAAGCCTTCAAAATTCACTATTCTATATAAATCTATATGGTAAAGAGTTTTTTTAAATTTTGGGATTTTGTGCTGTCTTATTAATACAAAAGTAGGAGAGATAATTCTATCTTTAATACTTAACGCTCTAGCAAATCCTTGAGTAAATTTAGTTTTACCAGTTCCTAACTCCCCAGTTAATAAAAAAATCCTTTTCTCAGGAAAATATTTTTTAACTATTAATTTAGCAATTTTTTTTGTATCTTCTTCTCCTTTGCTTTTATAAATCAATTTTTCTTAATCCTCCTTGTTTTTTAAATTTATATACAAAAAGCCCAATACCTGAAGTTAATATTATAAAACCTATTATCATGTATATAAAGTTATATCCAAATATACCAGTTTTTTTCCCTGCTACTTTTGCATTTTCTTTTTTATCTGAGGCTCCTTTTATTTCTGGTATTTTTATATCCTTTTTAATTTCCTCATTTTTTGTGGAAACAATTGAATTTTCAAAATTTTCTTCATCAGTTCCTAAAATATTATTTGAAGTTTCATCAGGAAAAGATGTTGGTTCCACTGAATTGTTTTCAGATCCAGAGGTTGTAGGGGAACTTACCGCATTAATTATTATTGTTGATTCATTGCTCCATATAGGTCCTGAACCAGACTCAGTATATCTTCCTACCTTAAAACCATACTCCCCTGTTCCTTTAAAACCAGTATCAGCGGGATCAGGCTTTACCTCGATATTTCCTACCCATTTCCCCTCTGAATCTGTTGTTATGTCTTGCTGGGAACTGTAAGAGCTGGAATTTTTAACTTCTGATCCATTTACCTTTGTGAACCCAAAATAATTACTTTCCCCTTTTTTTACAAAAGCTCCTTTAATAAAAAACTTTGTGTTTTTTGCATTAGAATTAACGAAATTTACTTTAACAGAAAAATTTTGGTTTGATGAAACACTTGCGGGAACATTTTCTACTACAAATATCGAACTTGATATTGAGGAGATGTAAGTAGGTGCTGGTGTTGAAGAAGATGGGGTAGGGGAGGAAGATGAATTAACAGACAAACTAACTTCATTTGACCAAATATATGATGACCCAGACTGGGTATATCTTCTAACCTTAACCACATAGCTGCCAGAGCCTTTAAAACTTGAGTCACTCGGATCAATCTTGGTCTTCAAACTCCCTGACCATTTTCCTGAAGAATCAATAGTTATTGGAAAATATTGCGCTGTCTCAGAACCATTATAAAAAATACTTCCATTAAATGTGTACCCAAAATAATTTGTTTTTCCAGGTTCTGAAAAAGAAGCCCTTAAATAATTAATTCCAGATTGCGCTCCTTCAACACCAACTTTAAATTCAAAAGGGTCGGACCCTACTATAGAGGGAACCTCTGATATAGAAACCGTAACTGCTAGCGCAGGTCTTACTAAAAAGAAAAATCCAAAGAGTGTTATTAGAAAGATAAGTTTAAGCCTCACTCTTAACCCATAATATCAAAAAAATCTTTTTTTAGAAATTAAAGGTCTTCTTTTATTCCACCAAATTAACTAAAATTTCTTTTAAGACTTTGGGCATTTGTTTAACTAAATCTGAAGAATTAAAAAACCAAGCGTTTTTTTCTTCTAAGGTCTCCCCTACTTTTTTATTGATGTAGCTTGCAGTGGCAGCAGTTAACAGCGGATCATCTGATCTTGTAAAAAGAGCAGCTGCAATACCAGCTAATACATCCCCTGTCCCACCTTTTGTCATACCTGCACTTCCCCCACCAACATAGTACCAACCACTTCTTCCAGAAATAATATCTATTGGTCCTTTAAGCAAAATTGTTATTCCGAAGTTCTTTGAAATTTTAAAAACTCTTTCCCCTACTTCTTCAATTTGTTCGTTTGAAAAATCATGTTTAGTTACCAGATCATCAACATCTAAAGAAAAAAGTTTAGCCATTTCTTTTCTGTGAGGAGTAATAATAATATTTTTTTTATCTCTTAAATCTTCTGAGTCAATAACTTGAATGCTCCCTGCATCAAGAACCAACTTTTTATCACTTTGTAGAATTTTTTTTGTTGCACTTAAAGTAAAATCTGGTTCCCTTTGTGTATGAGGATTTTTCTCATCAATTTCCCTCATTAAACCAGGGCCTGATAAAATCACATCAACTTCTTTAATATAATTATCTAGTACTTCCCTTCTTACCCCAATAAAATTATCAATTCTTGCCTTTAGATATTTAATATTTTCATCAGTTGAGCAAAAATAAACCATGTCATTTGTAATGCTAGAGAATGAAACTAGTACTTCATTTACTGCCTCTGCAGTAAGCAAACCTGCACCATGAAAAAGTGAGGAACCGGCAATTATTAAAATTTTTCCGTTCTCTCCTTTATGAGAATCAGGTAGCGGGGGTTTAATAACCTCTTTTATTAATTTCTCGTTAAATTCATGATCTGACATATGGAGAAATTATACCTTTACGAAGAAGAAAAAACTAATTTCGTACTATTGCATAAATTTGTTTATCAGATAATCCAAAATGATGTCCAATTTCGTGAAGCACTGTATCTTTTATTCTTTTTTTAGCATCTTCTTTATCTTTTGAAACATATAGGATTGGGCCTGCAAAAATTGTGATTTTATCAGGCAGAACTCCTGAATAATAATTTCCCCTTTTAGTTTTTGGGACTCCTCTGTACAGTCCAAATAACAAAGAGGGCGGGTTTGGCCAATCCTCAATTAATACATCAACATTTTCCATTTTTGATGCAAACTCTAAGGGTAAGTTATTTATTGTGTCATCCACAATTTCTTGAAATTCATCTGGACTCACAAAGTAAATATTAACTCATTAGCACTCTGTAATCAAGAGTGATAAATTTTAGAAGTACACCTGGGAGGTGGATTACGTTGACACCTGAGGATTTAATTTGGGTAATGACACTTCTTGAAATGTGATACATATAGGGTACCATATGAGCTTAGAATCTTCATTTAAGTTCTTACTTTCTTTTCTGTTCACTAGGCGAACACTACTTAATATTTTAGCATATTAATAATATAGAACAGGCCGCCCAGGGGGGGGTGTATCAAACCGCTGTGGAAATCGATGCCTAAAGGGGACGACAGGGGCTGACGGGTGGGGGTGGTCATAAACCGCTATTTTGAAAAGGTACCAGTACCTCTTTAAAAAGACGTATAAATTATTTTAATTTTTTCCAGTTCTTATCTGTTCGAGTTCTGTGGATTTTTCTTAGATTAGTTTGTTCATTCTCAAGTCGTGCATTGGAACCTAGTATCCTTTGTTGCTTTTTGTCTTCTATTTCTAAGAAAAACTTGAATAAGCCCAACCACTGTTCAAAGGTCATTTCGCTGGGTCTTAGCTTTTGATTAAATCTGAGTGTATTAGCTATCTGTTGAAATTGCTCCCTATCAAAAATGTCTTTTAGACTTTTTTGCAAAGTAGGTCCTGAATGGGTAAAGGAATATGCCACAAAGTTTTTAAATATAATCTTGTATTGATTATTTACCGAAGGTGTCGACTTTTTATGTATTCCTAACAGCACAATATCAACCTTTGGTATTGGATAGAAGTCGCTTGGTTTAAAACTATGTATTATATTAATGCCAAACCAAGGCTTAACAATGAGTGAGAACAAGGTTTCTTTCGGAGTACCTAGCAGCTTTTCTGCAAATTCTTTTTGGACAATTATATACATGTCTATCGGAGGATTGTCTGAATTTATAAGCTTTTTGATAATGTCAGAAGTAATCATAAAAGGTAAGTTAGAAAAAACCTTATAGGAATAAACAGGAAGGGGTTCACTTAGAAAATCTCCATACCGAATCTCAACATTCGATAGATACTGCAATTTGTTTTTAAGGTTATTGTAAAGATTATCGTCTAACTCTATTGCAACAACTCTTTTGCAGAATTGAGCAAGAACAGAAGTGATAACCCCAGTTCCTGCGCCAATTTCATAAACCGTATCATTACTGTTGATGGTAGTTTTAACTAAAAGATTCTTAACTACTTCACTACTCCTTAAGAAATTTTGTGTAAAACCAATTTTGTTTTTTATATTATGTTTATTCATTTTTTTTAATTTTATATACAGCAGCCTTTTGACCATTAACTAGAGTTGTGTAAACCTCCAGCAGCCTGAAATTTTTGTGATATTTTAATACGTTCTCTAACAATTCTTTTTTGGCAACAAGAATTACCAACATGCCTCCTGGTTTTAGAACTCTCTGAAATTCATTAAATATGTTTGAGTAGAATACTGGTAGATTCAAATGAATTCCCGAATGTAATCCCCACGGTGGATCAGTAACAATTTTATCGACAGAGTTTTCTCTAAAAGTCTTAAGGTTTGTAGCGTCCCAACGTCCAACAGTTATGTTTTTATTCAATTTACTGGTTTTTGTTCTAAGATTATTTACTATTGTTGGATCAATATCCCCAGTTAGAATTTGTTTATAAGAAAAACTCTTTGCCCTTTCTATTGGGATTGATCCAGAACCACTAAGGGGATCGAGAAAAATATCATCAGTTTGTGGTTCAGAAAGCAGACATAAAATATTTGCTAACTCTGGTCTTAGTTCCCCTTTCTGAAGAGTCTTCTCGTAGTTGCCATGTTTAGTCAATCTTAACCCAAACAAACCTAAACCTTCTCGTCTAAGTATAAACCATAGTTCTACTTCTGGATTGGCTCTATTAAGTGACAGATCTTTTATTTGAGACAATCTATCTTCTAATTTTTTCATTATCTCGCTGTGGATTTTTATTAACTCATTTTCTTTGGATACAATAACTCTAAAAGTTATTTTTTTAGTTAAATGAGGTGAAATCATCTTGTCTAACGTTGGATCTCTCATAACTTGTTTGATAAAAGGATTTGGCAAGTTTGAATCAATATTTTCTAGTTGTGTTAGCAATGAAAAGCTATTGTTAAAAAATCTGATCTTTTTAATCTCTTCTGGAAAAGCATTTGTTTTATAAATCACTAGACCATCAGCAAGCATTTCTATGCTTACATCTTTCAATGTTTTTTTTAATGCTTGCTCGACTACCTTATCAAAGCCAGTAATAAAGGTTGAAAAATAAGTTTTCATGCCTAAAGTATAGCACTATAGGGGATAAATTTATTGTTTTCCAAGATTATTGAGTATTCTTTTTGCTCTTGCATATCCAATTTTAAGCTCTCTCTGGAGCAAAGCTGCAGATACTTGTTCATATTTATCATTAACCTCTTTAGCTTTTAACATCAATTCATCTAATCCAATCTCATATCCTGGATCCAATAAGCTTTCGATAGCTTCCTCAATTACTTTGTCGAGCAATTGATTAGTTTCATTGGCATGGTTCTGAACTGCCTTTAGGGTCTTAGCTTTTAAATTAATTGTTATTTTTGGCATATGCATTCCAGTTGTTTGTTTTAATGGTTGCTTCAATTTCTTGGGACAACTTATCAATTTGATAAATTTTAGAAGTACACCTGGGAGGTGGATTACGTTGACACCTAGGGATTTAATTTGGATAATGGCATTTTTTATATTTTTTCCCTGATCCACACCAGCATGGATCATTCCTGCCTACTTTTCCATGTGGCTTAATTAACTGTCCTCCACCACCGTAAGTTTCCTGGGCTACTACTTCCCCATTTCGCTCAATTGTTACCTTTGTTGGACCTGTTCCAATCTCAACATCTCCCTTATCATCGTGTTGTACCTCTGGAACTGAAGGCATAAGTTGCCCAACACCTTCTAAAAGCGCTTTTTCATCCAAAGCCTCAACATGTTCTTCTACGGTGTCTGTAACAGGGACTACAGGAGCCACCCTTGGTGCATGCCGGTGCTCAACAGCAACTTTATAAATCCGATGAACCACTTCTGAATCTATCATTCCCATGAGTTTTTCAAAAAGCTCATAACCTTCTTTTTTATATTCAATTAAAGGATCTCTTTGTGCATAACCACGAAGACCAATCCCAGCTCTTAAATCATCCATTGTATCTAAATGCTCAATCCATAAAGTATCAATAGTATTTAAGTAAACAAACACCTCCATTTGTCTTGTAATATCAGAACCTATTTCTTTTTCTCTACCCTCATATAAATCCTTTGAGATTTTTACTAAAAGTTTTGTTATCTCATCCACTGAGGAAAGATTGCCTACCTTTATCTCCAAATCCTTTATACTTCCCGGATCAAATGGGATAATTGTTGAAAATTCTTCTATTATTTTTTTGGAATCAACACCTTCAGCAGTATTTGCAGAAACTATTTCTTGAATTTCTTTCTCAACTTTTCCTAGAATATCTTCATTTAAGGTTTGTCTTGCATCTTTTTCTCCAGAAGCTGCTTCTAGAATCTGTTTTCTTACCCCATAAATAATTTGTCGCTGCTGGTTCATTACATCATCATATTCAACAGTGTGTTTTCTTATATCAAAGTTGTGACCTTCAACTTTCTTTTGTGCCCCCTCTATGGCTTTTGAAACTAAACCGTGCTCAATTGGCATATCCTCAGGCATTTTTAAAAAGTTCATAACTTTTGCAACTTGTTCTCCACCAAAAATCCTCATCAAATCATCCTCTAAAGACACAAAGAATTTAGAAGCGCCTGGGTCTCCCTGACGGCCTGACCTACCTCGAAGCTGGTTATCAATACGCCTTGCTTCATGTCTTTCAGTCCCTACAACATAAAGTCCACCAAGTTCTGTAACTCCTTTTCCAAGCTGAATATCGACTCCACGGCCAGCCAGGTTTGTAGCTACTGTCACAGCAGCTTTTTGACCTGCATCTGCAATGATCTCTGCTTCTTTTTCGTGATTTTTTGCATTTAAAAGGAGGTGGGATATTCCTTTTCTTTTTAGAAGCTCAGATAAAAATTCATTTTTTTCAATTGAAGTGGTTCCAACTAGAACCGGCTGTCCTGTTTTGTGAATTTTCTCTATCTCCTCAGCAACAGCAGTGTATTTTGCTTTTTGTGTTTTATAAATTGCATCGGCAGTATCTTTTCTTATCATTTCTTTATTAGTTGGAACTACTATAACTTCAAGTTTGTAGATTTTGAAAAATTCTTCAGCCTCTGTTGCAGCAGTTCCTGTCATCCCTGAAAGTTTCTCATACATCCTAAAATAGTTTTGAAAAGATATAGTAGCTAAAGTTTTAGATTCCTGTTGGATTGGAACACCTTCTTTTGCCTCAATTGCTTGATGCAGGCCTTCTGAATAACGACGACCTGGCATTAATCTCCCTGTAAATTCATCAACAATTACTACTTCCCCATCCCTAACTACATAATCTTTATCTTTTTGGAATAAGGTTCTTGCTTTTAAAGCCTCTTCAATGTGGTGCAAAGTTGAAAAATCTTTTTCATAAAGATTATCAACACCGAGCATTTTTTCTATTTTTATAGTTCCGTGTTCTGTTAAGTGAGCTGTGCGAAGTTTTTCATCTATAACATAATCTGTATCCGCAGATAATTTATCTATAAGTTTTGAAAACTCAATATATTTTTGGGTGGGCTCCTGTGCCGGAGCTGAGATTATTAATGGGGTTCTTGCTTCATCAATCAAAATTGAATCCACCTCATCAACTATTGCAAAATAATGCCCTCGCTGAACCTGATTTTCCAAAGACAAAGCCATATTGTCACGCAGATAATCAAAACCAAACTCATTGTTTGTCCCATATGTTATATCAGCGCTGTAAGTTTCCTTTCTTTCAACTGGCCTTAAGTGTTTTAATCTTTTATCAGTTACATGCTGTTCAGAATATTTTGGGTCATAAATAAAAGCTTTATCATGGATAATTACTCCAACGCTTGCCCCAAGTAAATGAAAAATTGGCCCCATCCAGCCAGCATCTCTACGAGCTAAATAATCATTAACTGTAACTACATGCACACCTTTTTTAGTTAAGGAGTTTAAAAAAATAGCAGGGGTTGCTGAAAGAGTTTTCCCTTCCCCTGTTTTTTGCTCAGCTATTTTTCCCTCATGTAAAGCTAGGGCAGCTTTAAGTTGAACATCAAAATGCCTTTGTTTGTTAGTTCTAACTGATGCCTCACGAGTTAGAGCAAAAGCCTCAGGTAAAAGACTATCTAAACCTTCACCTTTTTCATATCTTTCTTTTAAGTCTTCTGATTTACCAAGAATTTGTTTATCTGTGAGCTTTTGAACTTTTGGCTCCAGCGAATTAACCTCTTGAACAATTTTTGAGTATTTATCAAGTTGCCTTGTGTTTGAATCAAGAAACTTATTTAGAATATTAAACATTCGCTAAATTATAGCAGTTAAGAGCCTCAAGTGCTAGCCAGATTGACACTGAACACCCACTCTATTACACTTAAATTGGTCCGCCTATGGATGATAATTCAAATCCCAACGACCCAAATGTAAATAATGCGCCTATAACTCCTGATACTCCTTTGGATCAGGGTTCTCTTCCTACAGCTCCGGCAACAGATTTTGCATCAGCTTCCACGGTTGCTGATCAAGCTCCACCAGTTCAACCTGATCTCTCAACACAAAATGCTAGCCTACCTCCCAGCCCATGGGAAACTTCCCAACCTACTCAACAAGAACCTCAAACTTCACCTCAGGAGTCACCAATTGCTCCACAAACCCCCCAGGAACAAACTCAAGCTGGAGGTATGTCTGATCAGTTAAGCGGCGCAAATTTTAATGCACCTCCTGCGCAAACAACCCAACCTGTCTCTGGTGAGTCTCAGGGTAATCTTCCTGCAGGTTCTATCCCAACAGATAGTCAAGGTATCCCCCATTTTGCATCAACTGAAGGCGCTGTAAGTAGTTATTCACCTTTTCAGAACAATGCTTCTTTAGCACAAGCGCCTGAATCTCAAACTGAAGAAGCTGCGCCAACAGATTTATCTCAGCTAACTGCAAATACAAATGGACAAAACCATGAACAAAACAATGTCTACACTCCTCCTGTTGCAAACACAGATACTTTAGTAGTTTCAGGGAATGCCTCAGAGCCAACTGCTATAACTGCTGAGCATAAGAAAAGTTTGCCATTAATTGCAATAATTGGAGCACTTTTTGTTTCTTTAATAGTGGCTGGCGCTTCTGCATATTTTATTTTAGGTATAGGACAAACCCCTAAGCAGCCTGCTTCTCCAGCTCCTGTGCCAGCACAAACACCAGAAGTTCAGGCTACTCCTACACCATCTCCTTCTGATACCCAGTCTGTTAGTGAGGGATCAGGTGATTTTGGGTCTTTAGCAGGAGAACCTACAGATTCTGAAGTTTTCCAAAATGCAACTTCTGCTGCTGATTTAATAAAACAAAGACAAGCTCAAGCAACAACCTCAGGAGGTTCCAATTAGATAGATTTTTTAGGATAAACTACCTCTATATTTGCATAAGGAACCAAAGCTTTTGGAATAACTAAAGAGCCATCTTCTTTCTGATTTAGTTCAAGTATTGGAATTAAAATCCTAGGAGAAGCTATAACAGTATTATTTAGAGTGTAGCAATATAGAGCTTGTCCGTCTTTTTTCCTAAACTTCATATTTAATCTTCTGGATTGCCAATCAGTTAAATTGGAATTTGAGTGAGTTTCACTGTATTTTCCTCGACTCGGCATCCATGACTCGGTGTCTACCATTCTGTACTTTCCTGCACCCATATCTCCAGTACAAACGTCAACAACACGATAAGGAATGTTTAATTCCTTAAGTAGTAATTCAGAGATTGTCTGCATCATTTTAAATAAATCCTCAGATTCAGAAAGATCGTTTTTACAAATTATGACTTGCTCAACTTTGTCAAACTCATGAATCCTATATAAGCCTTTTGTATCTTTCCCGTAATCTCCTACCTCAGACCTAAAGCAGTGAGTCAAGGCGCAAACCTTAATCGGAAGATCTTCCTCCTTTAAAATTTTATCCATGAAATAAGCTAAAAGAGAAGGCTCAGAAGTACCTGTTAAAAATAGAGGGTTTTTAATTTCCCCACCAGTTTCCAGTTTTCCAGGATTGGCTATTTGATAAATATTCTCTTTACCAAAAGGAAAATGTCCCGAACCAATTAATGCTTTTTCATGGACAAGGGTTGGGGGGACCATTGGGATAAATCCACTCTCCAAGATTTTATCAAAGGCATATCTTAAAACAGCTTGGTGTAAAATTGCTCCTTCATTTTTTAGATAATATCCGCGGAAACCTGAAACTTTTACTCCCTGTTCTAAATCAACAATATCTAAAATTTTCCCGAGCTCAACATGACTTTTGGGTTTAAAAGAAAAATTTGGTATTTCTCCCCATTTATAAAGTTCTTTATTAGATTCAGCATTTGGGCCTAAAGGAGCATCAGGAGCAGGGATATTTGGGACAAAAAGCATCAAATGAGTAAATCTATCCTCTTCTTTTTTTAAGATTTTTTCTAAAACAGCCAGGCTTTCTTTAATCTGTCTTCCTTTTTCAACATCCCTTTTTTCTGCTGCCTCATTTCTTTGTCTTCTTAAATCCTCAACTTTAGAAATTAACTCTCTTCTTTTGCCGTCTAAAAGCAAAAGCTCATCTAAATCAAGCTCAATACCTTTATTCTTAATTGCTTTATTTACTAGATCTTTGTTCTCTCTAATGAAATTAATATCTAACATATTTATAATCCTAACTCTTCATGAATATCTTGCATAGCTTTTAAAGAAATTGCAATAAATTCTTCTAAAGGAATATTTAGCTCTTTTTCGCAAGCTAAAATTTGTTCCCTTTTTGCCCCAGCTGCAAAGGATTTTTGGGGAAACTTTTTCATTACAGACTCTATTGTTACTGATGCTAGCTTTTTGTCTGGCCTAACTAAAGCACAAGCTGTAATTAAACCTGATAATTCATCTGCTGCATAAACTGACTTTTCCAGTAAATTATCTCTTGAATCTTTTATCCCATCATGATGCGCTTTTATTCCATTAATAATTCTTTCGCTGGCGCCTAAGGGTCGGACCCTTTCTTCTGTTACTAAAGTATGACGCGTTGGGTCTTTTTCTATTAATTCATAATCGCCGTCATGTAAAAGTCCAACAATTGCCCACTCCTCTTCATCAAATTCCTTATCCAATACACTTTTATCGCGATCGTGATGTTTTTGTCTTAAGTAGTTACACAAGGCCCTCATTATTGCCTCAACAGCCAACCCATGCTTTCTAAGGTTAGGACTTTTAATCATCTCTGTCATTAAGTTATAGGCCTCATCTCTTTTCATAATTTAATGCTTTAGTATCTTGGTATGATAGACTAGACTATCATACTTGTTATATCCATAAGCTAAAGTGCTTTGTCAATTCTTTCATTTTCTCTTTTTTTCTGGTTTTAGCGTTGGAAATAAAATTACATCCTTTAAAGAGTGTTGATTAGTTAAAAGAGAAACTAATCTATCTATTCCCATTCCCCAGCCAGCTGTTGGGGGCATCCCATACTCTAGAGCTCTAATATAATCCTCATCTAAAACCTGGTGTTCCTCTAAACCTCTTTTTGCCAGATCCATCTGCTCAACCCACCTCTCCTTTTGTTCTTTAGGATCATTTAACTCATTATATGCATTAACAAGCTCATATCCAAAAGCTAAAAGCTGAAAACTTGCAGATTTTTTTGGATCCTTATCAGATTTTTTTGCCAAAGGCTTCATCTCATATGGATAATCAGTTACAAAAGTAGGTTGTATTATA
>CAYWKL010000016.1:0-20505 GCA_964459095.1 uncultured Gammaproteobacteria bacterium | reverse complement strand
CACAAATTTGCTTCAGAAACAGACACAGAAGTGTTTGTACATCTAGTAGAAGAATATAGAAAAAAAGAAAATTTAAAGACCACGGTCAGAAAAGCGTTTTTAAAGTTAAAAGGTTTATCAGCTTTTTTGGTAGCTGAGGCTGATTCAAAAACATTATTTGCTATTAAAAATGGCTCACCCCTAGTAATTGGTCTTGGAGAAAATTCAAATTTTGTAGCCTCAGATACAAATAGCCTCCTTCCTCACACAAAAAAAGTAATTTACCTGGAGGACAATCAGCTGGCAGAAATTAAAGATTCAAGTGTAAAAATATTTGATGTTGAGGATGGAAGGGAAATAGAGCCAAAAATTGAAAAAGTCGACTGGCAAGAGCAAAAATCGCAAAAGGAAAATTTCCCACATTTTATGTTAAAAGAAATTAATGAGGAACCAAAAGTTTTAGAAAATATCCTTCATAATTTTGATGAAAATATTGAAAATTTAGCGAGCCTCCTTAAAAATTCACAAAAAATATATTTAGCAGGTTGCGGGACAGCCTATTTTGCAAGCCTTTCAGGATACTTTCTTTTCTCCAAAATAGCAAAACTTGAAACCATTCCTGTAGCTGGTAGTGAGCTTGAATATAAGTACGATTTTTTGGATCAGAACTCTCTAGTTCTCTTTTTATCCCAGAGTGGAGAAACAATTGATTTAATTGAACCCTTAAAAAAAATTAAAAAAGAAGGGATTAAAACTGCTGCCTTAGTAAATGTTTTTGGTTCTTCGATGTATAGGCTAGTGGATGAAAAACTATGGTTGCAGGCTGGACCTGAAATTTGCGTACTTTCAACAAAAGCAATGTTAGCTAAAATTGCTGTACTGGGATTAACAGCTTATGTATTGCAAAATAAGCTAGAGCAGGGAAAAGAGTATTTATTTGAAGCTATTAATTTTTTAAGGCAAGTTTTAGAAAAAGATTTTTTTAAAAAATATATAAAACCTTTGGTTTCTAAGTTAAAATCAAAAGAGCATGTTTATATTATTGGAAGGGGATTATCTTACCCTGCAGCTTTAGAAAGTGCTTTAAAATTAAAAGAAGCAAGCTACACTCATGTAGAAGCTTTCTCAGGTGGTGAGTTGAAACACGGTGCTATTGCACTAATAGAAGAAGGAACACCAGTCATGGTTTTTGCACCAAATGATGAAACTTACAGCTCAACGATTTCTAATGCTATGGAGATTAAAGCTAGAGGTGGGTTTATGATAGGGATTTCAGAAGAGAAGGACGGTGTTTTTGATCTTCATATTCCTATAAAAACCACCAAAGAATTTACTCTTTTAAATCAAATTGCTTTTGCACAGTTATTAGCTTATTACATAGCTGTAGAAAAAGGTTTAGATCCTGATAAACCAAGAAATTTAGCAAAATCAGTTACAGTTAAATAACCCAAACAACTGCTTGACAACTCGGGGTTGGAAGTGTATTGACAAGTGGGGGCTAATGACCCATAGTTGACGGTTGGTCCCAGAAAAATTATAATCTGCGTTATGAATGAATGGTTTAATGGTGAACGTAAGGAGTTGAGTGACTCCATGGGTAGAAATCAATTTAGGGGAAGACGAAGATTTCTTAGAGTTGGTGGAATTTCTCTGCTTCTTATTGCACTAGGAGGAGGAACAATACTATTTTATTCACTTCTTGGTATTCCTCCCCGAAGTTTAGAATCTGCAGTTGAAGCTACTCCTACGCCAGCGTCAGTTTCCTCTGCCAAAGAGCAAGAGCCCTTACGTCGCAGATCCCAAGTCAGGCTCTTTCTTCCAAGTGGGGAAGTTTTACTTTTGGAATCAAACCAAGAGCCAAATAGAAATTCAGAAGGCGTTATGTATGGTTTAAGAGATGCAACCTGTCGTGATGCCAAAGGTCAATTATCCGAAGAGAAGCTGAGGGAAATTGGTTGCTTTAAAGGAAAAGAGAATTATAATTTTACAAATCTTTTCGTATTGTCTACAACCTTTGAGTCTACTCCCCCTTAAAATTTAACTATTAATATCCTATCCTTTTTTGCTAAATCTTTTTTTACTTCTGCCCTTGCTTTTGGGAAAAATCTACTGGCCTCTGCTAGAGCAATTTCTCCATGACCATCATCTATCTCACAAACTAAATTCAAGTCCCACCCCGGGGGTGGGAGTGAAGCTACACCTGCGGATATTACTTTAGATTTCTGGCTAATTTGGGCAAATAATCTTCTATAAATCTCAAACCCATCTATTCCTCCATCTAAAGCAATTCTAGGTTCAAAATCAGCTACCATTAGGTCAATTAACATAAGCCTCTTGGTAGGGATATAAGGAAGATTGGCAACAATAATCTCTGGTATATTAGTATTATAAGCAGAGCTTTTCTTCGAATAAGCAGAGCTTTTCTGCGAATAGACTAGTCTATTAGAACGAGGTACATTGTTTAAAAAATCTAACAAGTCGCTCTCTAGAAAAAATATTTGATTCTCAACTCTTTGAAACTTAGCATTCTTTTTAGCAACTTCTAAAGCTTTTTGGGAAATATCTGTGGCTATTATTTTTGCATTAGGTAGGTTCTTAGCAATAGATATGGCAATACATCCTGAGCCAGTACCAATATCTAGTATAGTAACTAGATTATTTCCAATCAAGTTGGAGGGTGACAACGAGAGAACCTCGTCAATTAAGAGTTCTGTTTCAGGTCTGGGAATTAAGACATCAGGTGTGAGGAAAAATTTTAGTTTGTAAAATTCAGTCCAACCCTGTTTGTATTGCTTTGGAGCGCCCTCTAGTTTTGCAATCTCACCTTTTAAAGTTTGCCATTTTTTCATTCTGCAGGTTGAGTGGATTGCGCTTCCTGAAGTGCTTTTAAAATAGGTTCAATGTTTCCTTCAAGAATGGATTCCATATTGTGCCAGGATTTTTTTATTCTGTGATCTGTAATTCTATTTTGAGGAAAATTATAAGTTCTAATTTTCTCATTCCTCATACCACTTCCTACTTGTAGAGCTCTTTGCTTTGTAATTCCTTTATATTTTTCTTCCTGCTCTATTTCCCAAAGCTTTGCTCTAAGAAGCGCCATTGCATTCTCTCTGTTTTGAAGTTGTGACCTCTCAGTTTGGGCTGTTACAGTAGTCCCAGTAGGGATATGTTTAACTCTAACAGCAGTATTAACTTTATTAACATTTTGTCCTCCAGCACCTCCTGATCTGAAAGAGGCAAATTCTATATCTGCAGGATTTATAAAAATTTCTGACTCACTAACTTCAGGAAGAACTGCCATAGTAGCTGTTGAAGTGTGAATCCTGCCGCTGCTTTCAGTTTTAGGAACTCGCTGCACCCGATGCACTCCGGATTCAAATTTTAAAAGATTGTACGCATCTTTTCCTGTGATTTTTAAAGTAATTTGTTTTATTTGTCCAATTCCCCCTTCAGATCTATCCAGTTCTTCTATTTTAAAGCCTTGGTTTTGTGCAAACCTGGTATACATTCTAAGTAAATCTCCTGCAAAAAGCCCTGCCTCATTCCCACCAGCAGCAGCTCTAATTTCCAAAATAGCAATATTAGGATTATCTTGTTGTGTTACACCCCCGGGGTGTGATGTTGAAGCTTGTAGTTCTTGTTTTTGCTTTTCAAGCTCCTCTATTTCCATTTGAGCTAAGTCCTTTAAATCAGGATCAGATAATAGCTGTCTATTTTGAGCAATCATTTGATCAAGCTTTTTTAGTTGTTGTTGTAAGTAATCATCCATAAGGTAATTATATCGTCATTGCGAGGAGCGAAGCGACGTGGCAATCTAAAGCACCGATCTTGAGATTCCTCGCTGACGCTCGGAATGACAGGAGTAGCTAAGAGGATGCGGATTTTCTAGCTTGCATGAGCAAATCTTTTAAGGATGGTTTTTCTTTTTTCTCTTCAACTTTTCTTTGGGACCTGGCAAAAATTATTTTCTGTTTAACCTCTTTTTTAACCTCTGATTCTTTTGATTTTTTCTGGAATCTTTCAACTTGACCTAAAGTATCAACAAACTTTTGCGCTCCTGTATAAAAAGGGTGGCAATTTGAGCAAATCTCAACTCTAATAGCAGGGAGTGTTGAACCCGTGATAAAAGTATTCCCGCATGCACAGGTAACTTTAGCTTCACTATTCCAAACAGGATGAATATCTGCTTTCATACGAGGTCATAGTATACCAAGATTTCAAGTTAGGTTCAAGATTAGATTGACAAAGCTGATTTTTTATATTATAAGATACGTATGAGCAGATTAGTAAGAGAGCCTTTAGATGGATATATTCCTGTAGAAGAAGTTTTTAAGAAGCGTGGTATTAGTTTATCTCTTAGAAGAAATGGACTTCATGATGCTGCGGCTATGGCCGACAGAGGTGTGAAAGGACTGTTTTCTTACTCAGAGTCGGGTCGTTTAACCGAAGAGACAAAAGCTAATCTATCTGCAGCTTGTCTTTTTCTCGATTTAACTGTTGGGAATATCAGTATGTACAAAGATGGAGTTTCAAGTGATTCTCCTTTGACATATCACCCAGGGGAGCTATTTAGGGATTATGCTGAAAGAATAATGCATTTACCTGGAGGATCACTAGATTCTCAAGAAGCAGAAGCTGCATTTGACATGCTTGGGAAAATATCAGAGCTCAGGTCTTTCTTGAATAGTTTAAGGAGAGAAGGAATCAAAATAGATATTGGTTCTACATGGCGCACATATGCCTCAATTCAGTCCTCTTATATTAATCTTGCATTAGCTTCAAACTCCCTTTACCCAGACCGTGAAAGACTCTCAAGATATTATCCAGGAGAAATATTAGACTAGGCTCTATGGTGCCTGTGGAGCAGCCTATGGTGATGAGGCTTTCCTAAGGTTCCCCAATAAACACCTAAAACAACTAGAATGGTCCCTATTATAAAAGAAAAAGAAATTCGCTCCCCAAGAATTGGCAAAGCTATTGTTGCTGTTACTGCAGGCTCTACATACTGAAAAAGGTTAGCTCTATAAACATCTGTTTTTTTAAGTCCCCATTCCATTAAGAAAAATGCACAAACTGAAGCCAGAATTGTTATATAAAGAAGGCCTAAAACCCCAAGAAGAGTAACAGAGGAGATCCATGAAGGATCCCTAGAATATTCTAACCCAGCAGGAATAGAAAAAGATAGAAAACCAACAAAAAAAGAAATTGCTGTAATTAAAAGTGCAGAGTATTTATCCAAGATTTTTTTAGCTACAATTGTTCCAGCTGTAAATGAAACTCCTGCTAAAAAGACCAATCCATCTCCCAGTAGATTTTTACTAGAAAATGTCCCAAAAAAAATTAAAGGAAGCCCAATAATAATTATTGATCCTAAAAGACCAGTTATTACTCCTAAAATATTAGCCCAATAAATATGTTCCCTTAAAAAAAACCACCCTCCTAAAACAGACAAAATTGGGATAATCAACATTAAGACAGAAGCATTAATTGCTGTTGTGTGTTTTATTCCCTCATAAGACAGCGCTATTGTTGCAGAAACCATTAAAAAAGAAGCTAAAATTATCCTTGGCCAATCATTAAATTTTACTTTTAAGGAGCTCCTTTCTACATTTAATAAAAAGGGGATAATTAAGAGTGTAGCTAGCCCAAATCTTATAAAATTCAAACTCATTACAGGGAATTCATTTAAAGTAATTTTAACAACAACAGTATTTGCTCCCCAAATAACATGAGCAATTAAAAGTGCCAAATAGGGAAGAGGAGTTTTAAAAAGATGCAGGAATTTCATTTTGAGCGATTTAAGATTTACGAATATAGATTTAAGAATAACTCATAAATCCTAAATCATCAATCATAAATCAATTAGATAATTGGGAGAGCAAATCTTCTAAAGTAAGGGTTTCCTGGTCCTTCTTCTTTAAGTCTTTTAAAGTTAGCTTGCCTAATTGTGCTTCTTCTGGGCCAATTATTACCACATAAGGAATTCCTTTTTGATCAGCATATTTAAGCTGTTTTTCTAGCTTACTATCTGGATCCAACCAAACTTCAGTGTTAATATTCTTCGAGCGTAGTCGAGAAGTTACCTCAATCGATTTTTCTTCCAGTTCTGGAGAAAAAATTGTTACTAAAACTTTAGTGTTTGTGGGGTTTGGATTTAGCAATCCTGCCTCTTCCATAGCCTCTAAAGTTCTATCAAATCCAATTGCAAAACCAACTGCTGGTAAATCTACCCCAGAAAATTTTCCAATCATTTTATCCCATCTCCCACCACCACAAAGGGAGGCAGAATTAGGGTCCGACCCTAAGGCGACTTCAAAGATTAGCCCAGTGTAATAATCTAAACCCCTTACTAAGGTTGGTTCATATAAAAGGGAATCTTTGGGATAACCCATATTCTCATATAAAGAAATAACTTCTTTTAAGTTTTCAGTAGGTTTTAGATTTTCAAATTTGTTAAGCAAGTCTTTAGCTTCTGACTCTGACAAGCCCTTAACTATTAACTCCTGCAAAACCCCATCTTTGCCGATTTTGTTTAACTTATCCAGGGCTGATAAGTATTTACTGTCAATCCCTTCCAGCAGTTTTCTATCATTAACTTTTATGACAATTTCCAGTTCAAGGTTCTTATATATTCCATATGCCAGAGCTAGTATTTCAGCATCAGCTAGGGGAGTGGAGACACCGATTATATCTGCATCACATTGTAAAAATTCCCTGTATCTACCTGCTTGAGGATTTTCTCCCCTGTAAGCGAGTTGAATTTGATACCTTTTGAAGGGAATGGGAATCTGTTGCATTCCATTTGGACCGTATTGAGCTACAACGCGGGCTAAAGGCACTGTTTGGTCATACTTTAGGGCAACTTTATCCTTACCTGGTGTTTCAAATTTATAAATTAGCTTTTCTTCCTCACCATACTTACCAGTTAAAGTTTCCTCAAATTCTAATGTTGGTGTTTCCAGAGGATCAAAGCCAAATCTCTCAAAGGTTTCAATAATTTTTCCCAACACAAATTTACGCTTTAGCGCGTCTTTTGGCAAAAAGTCTCTAAATCCTTTAGGTGTCTGTATTTTCATATACTTAGTATCCTAACACACTATCATTGTTTGCTCCATTAAGTTCCAAAAATAATTTTCCATTTAAAACCTCCCGTTCTTTGAACTCCACAAATAATGTGAAATCCAAGGAACGAGAGGTAAATTAGTTATTGGCTATTAGTTTGTGGTTCTTAGAAAATTCTTCTTTATCTATGAACAAATAACTATGAGCTATTAACCAATTAAAAAGGACCTCCCGCGGTCCCATCCTTTTTGTCCGATAGGTTTCTCATCGGACCTCTCAGTCGGCTCCGCAGTTTAGTGACACCGGTGTAAATCTTTATACGGCTTCTACTTTCCGTCAGGTATTTGGCCTGCTGCTCCCGAGTCGTGACTTCGGTACAAACGCATTTCAATATTCAGTTGTAAAAATAAGTATAACAATATTGCCAGCGCTTGTCAACATCACTATAAGTTACCGCAGGTGTCAATACAATTCCACCCCGGGGGTGGGAGTAAATAGAGTGGAAAGAATCCCTAGGTGTCAAGCTAATCCACCTCCCAGGTGTACGTTCCACAGGTGTACGTTCCAGATTTTATTAAGCGTTAAAAAAAGACCCTTGTGGGTCTTAAAGTTTTTTTAGTGATGTCTAATAATAATAACACATCCAAATTTTTCAGTCAAGCACCAAAATTTTTGAGGCTAAATTTACCTAAAATATGCCTAATTTAAACCCTCTAGTAAATCCGCCTAATTTGGAGATGCTGATGGGGAAGAGTCTTTAGATGGAAGTGGAACTGGGTTGCCTTGAGGCATTAAATAAATATAATCTGCTCTGATAATTTCTTCCTTATTTGGAACTCCAACTGCCACAATTTTTTTCCCAATATTTAAATCCTGAAAGCTTGCTTCATCTGACCCTGCGCCATAGCTTGTAAGAGAGGAGACTATGATATTTTTCTCGCCGGTCTTTGTCCTTACTGTTATAGTTGAGCTTGCTATATCCAGAATTTCCCCCGAATAGAACCTTTTATTTGAAGGCTTTGGTTTTTCAAGCTTAATTACTTTTTTTGCAACTAAATTTCCTTTATCATCCAAGTCTCCTAGAGCAACAATATAGTCTTGCTGTCTAATGTCTTCAAAAGATGGATCATCTGAGTCTGTTTCAAAAATTGTGTATTCATTAACAATAATTTTCTTTTCACCATTTTTTGTGATAAGCAATATTACCTCATCATCTAAATCGGAAACCTCCCCTGGAATTGCTTTATTTTGTATTTTTTCCTCAACTTGGAGTTTAAGCTGGCTTGCTTTTGAGGCTATTTCTTGCTTTAGTGCATTTATTTTTTCTATTAAGGTCTGGTCTCCTAAAATAGCAGCACCTGAGGCTTCTTGGGATTCAATAGTATCTTGGGCAAGCGCGAAGGGAGTGATGAGTAAGGAGTAGAGAGTGATGAGTAAGAATATAAGGGTTAAGATTTGACATTTGACATTTGAGATTTGAGATTTCTTCATGATTCCTCCTCTGTATCCTCAAGTGAGAAAAAAACAGTTCTTGTTTGAGTATCTGAGTTTCCTTTTTCATCAAACCCACCAACAACAATCTCATTTAAGCCCTCACTTAACTCAACTACTTTAGAAAACTCACCGTGTGCATCTGCTACAAGACCTAAATTATTATCACCATTGGATATGATAATAGTTGCATAAGGTAAAGAAGTGCCTGTAATAAGAATGTCTTTTTCTGTTACAAAAACTTCATCATCAGGTGCAGTGATTTCTAGAGAAAATGAGGCAGGTTTAGTTGTGACAGGGATATAGCTCTGAAGTGGTTGGGGAATGAATCTGTCCCAATATAATACCGAGTAAAGCCCTCCTATAAAAATAAGACTTATTAGTAAAATTAGGATTTGAGAGATTATAAAAGCTTTAGTGGAAAGGACTTTATCCATTTTGAAAGGTTATTAGTCATTAGTTGGTTGTTGATGGATTTTTACTACGAACTCTGAACTAATAACAAACTAACTTTATATATTAAAGGTATCTTGTTGATAGGTCAACCTTTTGCTAGAATCTTAAGACTTATGGACATCCTCTGGTTTGGTCAAGCTTGTTTTAAGCTAAAAGGGAAGGGAGCTTCAGTTGTTATTGATCCATACTCCCCTGAATTTACAGGACTGAAGGCTCCAAGAAACTTAGAAGCAGATGTTGTTGCAATAACTCATTCTCATCAAGATCACAACAATACTAGCTTGGTAGTTGGGGAACCTGTTGTAATTAATGGTCCTGGAGAGTATGAAGTTAAAGGAGTCTCCATTACAGGAATCTCAACATTCCATGACAGTGTAAGAGGGGAAGAAAGAGGGAAAAATACTGTTTATAACATAACAATAGATGGTATGAATGTTGTACACCTAGGTGATTTAGGGCAAACCTTATCAGATGAAATTGTAGCAGATATAGGGTCAACAGATATTTTACTCATTCCTGTTGGTGGTGTTTATACAATAGATGCAAAAATGGCCACTGATGTAGTCTCATCTTTGGAGCCAAGAATTATTATCCCAATGCATTATAAAATTGAAGGGTTAAAGTTTAATCTTGACCCACTTGAGAATTTCTTAAAGGAAATGGGAGTTGAGGGAGTTCAACCTATTCAAAAACTGACCATCACAAAAGATAAGCTACCTGAAGAGCCACAGGTAATGGTATTATCAAAAAGTTGACAAGCTGAATACAATTTCTAAATTCAGTTTGTCATCCTGAAGGCAAAGCCTGAAGGATCTAAGTATTTCAGAATGACAAAAAAATATGCCAACAATTTCTTTTAACCAGCCAGTCTCTGGTAAACTGCCTCCTCAAAATATAGATGCTGAACAAAGCTTACTTGGAGCGCTTTTAATAGATAAAGATGCAATTGTTGAGGTTGCAGAAATTCTTCATCCCTCACATTTTTATAGAACCGAACAGCACGGGCAAATCTATAGCGCAATTTTAGAATTATTTGAAAAAAGAGAGCCAATAGATTTAGTAACTGTTTCAGAAAAATTAAAACAGCAGGATCTCCTTGATAGAGTGGGTGGATCTGCTTATTTAACTGAACTTGTAAATAAAGTCCCCACATCTGCCCACATAATCTCTTATGCAAGAATAATTAAAGAGCATGCTCTAAGACGTCAACTTATTAGCAACTCAACGAAATTTGTAGAAAGCGCATACAATGAAATGCAGGACATAGCGGAAATTATAGAGTTTTGTGAACAATCAATTTTCGCTTTGTCTCAAGAACACTTAAAAAGGGACTTTATACAACTAAAGGATGCTTTGGCTCAAAGCTTTGATAGGCTAGATGAGCTTCAAAAATCTTCAGGAAAGCTTCGAGGAGTTCCTTCTGGTTTTAGGGATTTGGATAATAAACTGGCAGGATTTCAGGATTCAAACTTAATTATTTTTGCTGCCCGTCCGGGACAGGGTAAAACTAGCTTTGTTTTAAATGTTGCTCAATTTGTTTCAGTTATTGCGGGGCTGCCTGTTGGAATTTTTTCGCTTGAGATGAGTCAGGAAGAGCTAGTTGATAGGTTACTTGTTGCACAGGCTGATATTGATGCCTGGAAGCTAAAAACAGGAAGGTTAGAAGAAAAAGATTATGACAGACTGTCTCACGCTATGGGCCAGCTGGCTGAAGCACCTTTGTTTATTGATGATACACCTGGCTCAACCTTGTCTGAAATTAGAACTAAAGCACGAAGACTTCAAGTTGAACACGGTTTAAAGCTTTTAATAGTGGATTATCTGCAGCTAATCCGCGGAAGGAATTTAGAAAATAGAGTTCAAGAGGTTTCAGAAATTTCCCAGGGATTAAAAAATTTAGCAAGAGAGTTAAAAGTACCAGTCTTGGCTGTTTCACAACTTTCTCGCGCTGTAGAATCCCGAGGTAGCAAACGCCCTCAGCTTGCAGATTTAAGAGAGTCAGGAGCAATTGAACAAGACGCAGATGTAGTTATGTTTATTTATAGGGAAGATGCAGAAAATATGGAGGCAGTTAAACTTGATATACAAAAACACAGAAACGGTCCAACAGGGGAGATAGATTTAATCTTTAGGCCTGATAGAGTTAAATTTTATGGGATGGAGAAAGCTAGAGCTAAGCCAGCTCCAACTAAAGAAGAACCCAAAGTTGCTCAAGCAGCAGCTTGAGTAGTTTGATTTTTTGTTTAATATCCTATAGAATATATAGATGGTATTAGAAAGAAGGTTGAGTTTCTCTACACAACCTAGTGTACCATTCAGGGTGGGTTACGATTTAGACGATTGTATAATTGCTCACATGCCTGAACTACTTGCTTACATGAAAGATGTTCACAATATTGAAGTTCCTATGAGTCAGTTAACTCATAGTTCTTGGGGAAGAGCTATAGGATTAAGCCCGGATGAGGAAAATGCCTTTATGTGGGGATTTTGGCCCACAAAGTACTACAGGGAGGCGAATCCAATTCACGGCGCCATAGAAGGATTGAGGAAAATTGGAGTTTTTAGTGAAGGAGCAGCAATAACAGCAAGGTTAAGGCATCAAGAGAGTATTACTAGAAGATGGGTTAAAAGATTTTGCCCGCAGGCTTTTCCTTTAGGTATCCATTATGCTGAAAATCCTTATCATGGGGTAGCTGGAGAAACCAAGGCTCAAATAGGAGAACGACTTAGAATAGATGTTGCTATTGAGGATAGTTTTTATAATGCAGTAGATTTTAGTAGAGCAGGAATTAATTCAATTCTTATAACTCGTCCATGGAATTTGGATTTTGAAGATGAAGGGGTAAAAAGAGTAGATACTTGGAGTCAAATCGTTAGAGAAGTAACAAAATTATGGAATATAAAACAGGCCAAATTTGTAAATTCAAGAAAAAGATCTCGCTAAATTCAGTATAATTTATTTACAAGAATCTCTTTTGCATGAAAATCTTTTTTATTACTGGGAACAAAAATAAATTTAATGAAGCTAAGGAGATTTTAGGGGATTTAGAACAATTAGAAATTGATTTACTTGAAATTCAAGAGGAATCCCCACAAAAAATTGTTGAACACAAGCTTAAAGAGGCTCTTAAACACCACAAAGGACCATTAATTGTAGATGATGTTTCTTTGGAGCTTGACTCCTTAAAAGGTTTTCCAGGTCCTTATGTAAAATGGATGGAAAAACAAGTTGGAGTGGAAAATGTTTATAAGTTAGCTAAAAAATTAGGGAAAACCAAAGCTTTAGCAAAAACTATCCTCGGACTGGCCATAGATAAAGACAATATCATTTTTTTTGAAGGGGAAATGGAAGGGAGCTTAAGTTTACCAAAAGGAGATAATGGGTTTGGGTTTGATTTAATATTTAAGCCCAAGGGTTATAAAAAAACCTTTGCAGAGCTTAGTGTGGGTGAAAAAAATAAGATTTCTCACAGAGGGAATGCTTTTAGAAAACTAAAGGAGTATTTAGAAAGGAATAAGTTGTAACTTCTCGGTTCGTTACACTCCCTCGAAGAATATTGTTCGAGCGTAGTCGAGAACTACAAAAAATTATGGATAATTTTAAGTTTTGCCCTAAGTGTAAAGGGAATCTCAAAAAAGAAAAATTTAATATGTATCTTTGTTCCTCTTGTGGATTTAACTGGTATTTAAATCCTGTTCCCTGCAACGGGGCAATTTTGGAAAATGATAAAGGGGAGGTTTTGTTAATAAAACGCAAATGGCCACCCTATAAGGGTAAGTATGACCTGCCTGGTGGGTTTATAGATATTGGTGAGGGTTTAGAGGAGTCTATGCACAGGGAGTTAAAAGAAGAGCTGGGAATAGAGGTCCCTGACTTAAAGTTTTTTAAAGCTTCTGATCCTGACAAATACCCTTTTAAGGGAGTAACTTATAATACTTTATGTTTTAATTTTATGGGGAAGTTAGGAGATTTAAAACCAAAAGCTTTGGATGATGTAGGGAGTATTGAGTATTTTAAAAAAGACAAAATCCCCTATGAAAAAATAGCCTTCAAAGCTTTAGCTAAAGTTTTAAAAGAATATATGACTTCCTAACTTCCAACTCCGAGTTGTCAAGCTAAATCTTAAAGAAATTTAGCTGCAAATAGTTTAACTTGTGCTTTAAATTCCTCAAAAGATCCATTATTATTAATAGTAAAATCAGCTTCATATGCGATTTTAGGTATATCAACTTCAGTTGGTGCACTTTCTTCTTTCATAAAATCTTCAAAAGTAGTTGTAGTTTCCCCAGCTTTTTCTCCTCTTGCCAATGTTCGTTCGTGCCTAATTTTTGGATCGGCAGTGATATAGATAATTTTTCCTTGAAGAGACTTTATCATTTCAAGGTCTGCCAGCCATCTCATACCTTCAATAATAACTATGTCTCCTTCTAGCTCTAAGACCCTTTTTTTAACAGCATTAGCTAGAACATCTGCACCAAAAGTATCTCTCATTGCAACAACAAGTTTAATATAATTTTCTCTTGATCTTTCTAGCCCCCAAATATTTAAGGTATCAGTCATTACATCAGAAAAGGTTGTTTTAACAATTCTTTTATCAGGTACTATTTCTTCTAATATCTTAGGAAAAGTCCCTTTCCCAGATCCTTTTTCTCCAACAACACCGATAATTATTTTATTCATTTTTTTCTTAAAATTAGCCAAAAATTTGTTGCTTTGAAATTTTTGCCTAGTTTAAAAGCTTGTTTAGTAATCTCCTTTAACTCGATAATATCAAATTCTTTATAAAAATGCCTTAACTCTCTCTCATCATAATCTTTTTGGAATTTGCCATTTTGTGGCCAAATTGTACTATTTGGTTCTTTCCCAGGGTTTTCTTTAATGAGTTTCGCTTCCCACGCATCATTAGCCGATACAACCTGAATTAAAGCTAAACCTTCTGGTTTTAGAGTTCTTTTTAGCTCTTTTTTATAAATTTCTCTTCCTTTTTTAGTTTCAATATCAATGGAAGAAAAAGAATCTATACTTAAATCGAAAAAGTCATCCTCAAAAGGCCATTTTTCATCTATTAGAGTTTTATAGAGGTGAATTTTATCTGAAACATTATTTTTTCTAGCTTGTTTTTCCGTAAAATCTAAAGCTTCTTTTATATAATCCATGCAATAAACATCAAATCCTTCTTTACCAAGATAAATAGCATTTCTACCTTTACCACTACCAATATCAACAACTTTTAAAGGAGGCTTAATACCTGATTTCTGGAGATATTCAAAAAATCTTACAACTCCATTAGAGGGTTCTAAAGAAGCCATAGAGGGAAGAGTAGTTTTTTTATTATGTTCAAGTTCCCAGATTTTTTGCTGTTTTCTCATGTATTGTGCCGAAGGAGAGAGTCGGACTCTCATGATCTTGCGATCACAGGTTTTTGAGACCTGCGTGTCTACCATTCCACCACTTCGGCTTCTTAGAGCAAATTATATCAATAAAGAACATCTATTTATAGAGAAGCTAGATCTGTTAAATTTTCTATCCCGACTTGTCAACCTACTTCCAACTCCGAGTTGTCAAGCTAAATTGACTTTTTTGTCTTTTGAGGCTATATTAATACTTACTCTGCTAGAGAAGCAGAGAATTTTTTAGGTTATGTTAAAGTTTCAGCTTGCTACAAAGCTCTTATCTGAAGTAAAAAGTGACTTTTTGGTTTTGCCTGTTTTTGAGGGTGAAAAACTAAATATTAGAAATGAGGCAAAGCCTCTTTCTTCGCTAATCCTCAGAAATAAAGTTATTGAGAATTTTTTATCAGATAATCCTAAATTCGGAAAAATTTTAGAATCCCAGATTCTTTATGCTGACTCAGGAAAAATTCTTCTTTTAGGAGCAGGTAAAAAAGAGAAATTTGATTTTGCTGCTCTTCAAAACTGGAGTGGTACAGCAGTAAAATCCCTTGCCAAAAAGGCAAAAGAAATAAGTTTGAGCTTGCCAAGCTCTAAACTGGATGCACAAGATGCAGGAGAAGCTGTAAGTATAGGAGCAGAAATTGCTCTTTATGATCCTTCAAAGCAGTATAAATCTGATTATGAAAATCCAAAATTAACCTCGATTGAAGTGGTTTTAGATAAAGCTGAAAGGGGTTACTTGGAGGGAGTAAAAAAAGGCCAAATTATAGCTGAGGCGACAAATCTAGTTAGAAGATTAGGGGATATGCCAGCAAACGAGATGACCCCTACTTTTTTTCTGGCTGAAGCCAGAAAAGTTGCTAAAGAGGCAAAATTAAAAATAACTGTTTTGGATGAAAAGCAGGCTAAGAAAAAAGGCATGGGGGCTTTTACAGGGGTTGCCCAAGGATCCGGCGAACCCTCTTTTATGATCGCTCTTGAGTATGAGCACAGCTCTTTTCGCTCACGCTCAAATAAAGGTGCAAAAGAAAAATGGGGGTTAGTAGGTAAAGGAATTACTTTTGATACAGGTGGAATTTCTATAAAGCCTTCTGAGAAAATGCATGAGATGAAATATGATATGTTGGGTGCTGCAACAGTTTTAGGCACAATTTCTGCTTTAGCTAAGCTTGGGTTAAAAATTAATGTAGTTGCAGTAATGGCTGTTAGCGAAAATTTGCCTGGTGGCAAAGCTCAAAGGCCTGGGGATATTGTTAAAACCTACTCAGGCAAAACTGCTGAAATAATGAATACAGATGCTGAAGGAAGGCTTGTATTAATAGATGCTGTTTCTTATGCCCAAAAAGATTTTAAAGCTACAAAATTAATAGATTTAGCAACACTGACTGGAGCAATAATAGTTTCTTTAGGAGATTTTATAACAGGGGTTTTTTCAAATAATGCTGTTTTTGTTTCACAACTGATTAAAACTGGGGCAATGGTTGGAGAAAAATACTGGGAAATGCCAATGGATCCTGAATTCGATGAAATGATAAAAGGCGAGATTTCAGATATAGAAAATTCAGGGCATGGAGGTTCAATGGGTTGGAGGACTGCAGGATCAATAACAGGAGCTAAATTTATAGAGGCTGGAGTTGAGAAAGGGGTTCCCTGGATTCATCTAGATATAGCAGGAACAGCCTGGGATTTAAAGCCTAAGCCTTATAGAGCAATAGGTGCAACAGGAATTGGAGTTAAAACTTTGGTAAAGTTAATAGAAGGATAAAAGTATGCATAGAGAAAACTTATCAGTTGTGGAACAACTCTTAAAACCTAGACAAAAAATAAGACTTTATAATGTTGGTGATAGTATGGTTGAGGGCGAAAGAGAGGTTTATTTAGGCCGAATAAGGATCCAACGATCCCCAGACTACTTTCAGTATGAGCCAGGTTATGCAGCAGTAGATCATGGCCCAAACATATCAGCCTTAGTGTATGCTTAAAGATCGTCCACAGCCACTGGACTTTCCAGAGCAGAAAGAAAAGATGCTATTAATTTAATCCTTGGGAGAGACTAAATTATGTTAAACGCAACTGAACTTAGAGCCGGGACTGTTTTTAGAGAAGGTAAGGAGCTTTTCCAGGTCATAACTTATGAACACAATAAAATGGGCAGGGGGTCTGGAACTATTAAAGTAAAAGTTAAAAACTTAAGATCTGGTTCTACTACAGAAAAATCTTTTATCACTGGAGCAAGGGTTGATGATGCATTAGTTGAAAAGAAAAAAGTTCAGTATCTCTACAATGATGGAACCTCCTATAATTTTATGGATCCTGTGAGTTTTGAGCAATTCTCACTAACCCCGCAAGTCTTAGGGGATTCTGCTAAATACCTAAAAGAGGGGATGGAAGTAACGCTCTTAGTTTTTGAGGAAGAATCTTTAGGTTTAGAGCTTCCTATAAGTATAGTTTATGAAATTAAAGAAACAGGCCCAGAGGAAAAGGGGAACTCTGTTTCCAATGTTTATAAAGAAGCTCTCTTAGATAATGACTTAATAGTGAAAGTACCTATGTTTATGCATGCTGGGGAAAGAGTAAAAGTTGATACAAGAAATGGTCAATATGTAGAGAGGGTTAAGTAATCCAGGTTTCCAACTCCGAGTTGTCAAGCTAAATCTTCATCAATTAGTTTGTGTTTGAGTAATTCTAATTGTTTCCCATAATCAACTTGATCTAAAACAAATTGTTGATAATTTTTAGGGGATGAGAAAAAGCTTAAAATATCCTTCTTTGAGCAAATACCATCACTCCTATTAAGATACTCTTGATAGGAAGACCATTCATATTTATTAAGATCTTTTGATAATAGTGAGACTACTGGATTTAAGTGGATGTAGCGGGAAACATGCACTAGTTGTTCATCTGATTCTATTAAAACAGCTTTAAATTGTCCTTGGAACAGAGGGCCAATTCGATCATATTTGGTATTGTAGTATTTTGTATAACTTAAACTAACTTTAGTAATCATCTCAGTGATACCTCCTTCCTTTACCTGTTTTAATAAAAGATGAAAATGATTTGGCATCAAGCAATAAGCTAGGATATCCACAACCTTCTGAGCTTTTAAGGGTATAAAATTTTTATATTTAAAGAAATGAGAAAGTTTGGGTTTTGGTCCTTCAAGTTGATAATAGGTAAGGGTTTTTAAAAATCTTTGGTGATCCCTACGGTCTTCAAAAATTCTGCGTTTCTCGCTACCACGATTATAAACATGGTAAATATATTGATTCACAAGAGGAGTAATGCGATATGGCATAATTCATCTTATGATCTCAAATCCCGACTTGTCAACCTATTTCCAACTCGGAGTTGTCAAGCTAAATGAGTATATTTGACTCTTTGGTGCATGAATGTATAATGAAAAAACATGGGCAAAAAGATTAAAAAGGCTTTGATACCAGCTGCTGGGTTTGGAACAAGATTTCTCCCACAAACAAAGGCAATGCCCAAAGAAATGATGCCTTTGGTTGATAAGCCTATTATCCAGCGTGTTGTTGAAGAGCTAGTTGATGCAGGGGTGGAAACTATTGTAATTGTCACAGGCTGGCATAAAAGAAGTATAGAAGATCACTTTGACAGGCAATTTGAGTTAGAACAAAAATTAGCTAGCTCAGGTAAAGAAAAAGAACTTGAGGCTATAAGAAGAATTTCTGATATGGCTGAGTTTGTATATATCCGCCAAAAAGGGGAAACAGGCAACGCTACCCCAATTTTGAATGCGAAGCATGTTTTAAACTCAGAACCTTTCATGGTTTTCTGGGGTGATGATTTTGTAGATGCAACTCCAAGCAGAGCTAGGCAACTACTCGAAGCTTATGAAAAATATGGAGGCACAATTTTGGGCGCCACGCGCGCATTAAATGGGGAAGCCTATAAAAAATATGGATTTGTTGGAGGGGAAAAAGTTTCTGATAATGTTATTAAAGTTACCCAAGTAGTAGAAAAGCCTGGAAGCAAAGAGGCCTCCCCATCTGATTTAGCAATTATATCTGGTTTTGTTCTTACTCCAGAAATTTATGAGTACTTAGAGAGGGCGAAAAAGGATTTAGAAGAAGGCGAGGAGTTAGTTTATACATTGGGACTACAAGGCATGATAGATGCAGGACTACCAGTTTTTGCAGTAGAAATTAAGAATGGAAAATATAGAGACACAGGAAATAAGCTTGAGTATTTAAAAACAGTAACAGAATATGGAATTGAACATAAAGATTTTGGAGAAGAGTTTAAAGCGTACTTGAAAAATTTAGTGAAGGAAGCTTAAAATTATTAAGATCCCAAAGACAGTTCCAACTTGAGTAAAAATCCCTAAAGGAAACTTTGCTCTCCCCTGGATTTCATGCTGGACCTTATAAAATGTAGAAAAAGGAGGAAAATTCCACTTGAGGAGCCAATATGGAGCTTGTGCGAAATCCCAAATAAGTGAGAAAAAAATACAGGCAAGTAAATACCAAAGGTCAACTGGTCCAAAAATCTGAAAACGAAAAAAAAGAAGGTAAGTGAGTGTTACCCCAATAATTAAATCCATACTAGCCTGCGCAAAAAGCTTGACCTTATTTTTGTGTCTCCATCCTATTGCAAAGTCCCAATGAGGAACCATGTCCAAAAGAGGATGGGAGATAGCAGCCAAGGTTATACCTATAGCCGGGTTGGGTAAAGAAGAAGCAATTGCCCCTCCAACAAGCGCATGGGCTGTGGCGGTCATACTTTTAGTATACCAAAGCTCGTCAAATACAGAAAGTTCTGTTAATATATGGCGGATGTATCCAATACTTTTCAATATTGGACCTTTAACAGTTTCTTCTTTTGGAGTATTTTTAGCACTTTCTCTTTCTTTTGGAAGTTTTACTATCTGGAGGCTTGCCCAAGTTTACGACCTAGACAGGGAAAAAATCATAGATCTTATTCTAATTACTTTTTTAGTTGGTCTTATTGGAGCAAGGATATTCTATATAGTCTTTAACTTAAGTGAGCTAACTTCTATTGAGAAGATGTTTTTTATAAACAAATATCCTGGGTTTAGCCTCTGGGGCGGAATAATATCTGGGCTTGGGGCGCTTTTATTTTTTGCAAAGAGATTTAAGTTTAACTTTTGGCTGATTTTTGATTTTGCAATCGTTGGTTTTTTTGCCGCCTCCTTTACTAGCTCTTTTGGATGCATTTTTTCTGGATGTATGTATGGGTTCCAGTCAAATCTTTTTTTCTCTATCCCAATTGTTGGAGTTTTGGGAGATAGGTTTCCAATTCAAATATTTTTTGGAATTTTTTATTTCATTTTCTTTGCAATTTTATGGAAGAGAGCCCTTAAGTTTCACTTTCAAGGAGCAATTTTTTCTTTGGGGTTAATTTTTTTTGGGGCTATAAATTTTATTTTAGGTTTTTTTAGAGGAGGGGAGGATATTTTACTATTTGGTTTAAGCTTGAATTCTTACTTTTCGTTAGCCTCAATTTTACTTGGGGTTAGGCTATACTACTTTCTTGGGAAAAGATCTCTAAGGAAGGATTTAGGCAAATTTAGCGCAACACTAATACAAAAAGAGGACCGAGCACGCTCCCTTTTAAAGTTAAAGCGGTCCTGGTATAATCTTTTGGTCCAATTTAGGATAACCTTTACAAGATCGGTTAAAAAAGTAGGGAAAAGATTAAATGTTAAAGAAAACCCGAGAGAATTTTGAGTTTATAAAAAGAAAACTGCTTCGTCAAAAAGCACAGGTTGAGTCAGAGCTTAAAGAGCTTGAGAAAAAAGACCCTGTAATGGCAGATGGTTTGGCAGAAAGCTCTGAACCTGGAACTGAGTCGTGGATGGCTGATGTACACAATCAAGTAGTTGCAGTTAAACAAAGCTTAATTTCGCTAAGGGACAAAATTAGATCTTCCCTTTCTAAAATGAAAACAGGAAAATATGGAAAATGTGAGAATTGTGGTAAACAAATAGAAGATGAAAGGTTAGAGGCCATGCCAGCAGCAACACTTTGTTTGGCCTGCTCAAAAAAGAGCAAATAGTTCACAGAACTAATACTCAATAACAGATTCGGTATGTACACTTAAATATCCGACACTAACTCCTTTAAAAATTGATTAGGTGTC
>CAYWKL010000015.1:0-23117 GCA_964459095.1 uncultured Gammaproteobacteria bacterium | reverse complement strand
AATTCATGTTTTAAAAAGTAAAAACTGGGCACCAGGAATTATTGGTTTAATTGCCGCAAGAGTAACAGAAGAATATTATGCTCCTGCGATAGCTTTATCTGTTGGGGAAACACACTCTAAAGGTTCAGCCAGATCCACTAATGGAATAAATATTGTTGAGGTTATAAGAAAATGCTCTGATATTTTGGTAGATGTAGGTGGGCATAAAGGCGCAGCCGGTTTTACAATTGCAAATGAGTATATTGAGGAATTTAAAGTAAGAATTGAAAAGTTTATGGATACTCTGCCTTTCTCTGAAGAAAAAATTATTGAAATAGAAGCTGAAGTTGAAAGTAAAAACCTCACAAAAGTTCTGGCTAAAGAAATAGAAAAATTTGAACCATTTGGTATGGGAAATAAAAGGCCACTTTTAGCAACAAGGTTAATGAAAGTTTCAGATATAAGGACTTTAAAAGAAGGGAAGCATTTAAAATTTAAAGTCTCCCCCTCTGTCATCTCTTCGAGCCTGAGCCTCAGAGCCGAAGGCCTGAGCGGTAGCGAAGGATCTAATTCAATTGATTGTATTGCTTTCAATATGGGAAATTTAAAGGAATTAATAAAACCTGGACAATTGGTAGATTTAGCATTTTATTTGGAGATAAATAAATTTAATGGCAGAGAAACCCTGCAATTAAAGGTTAAGGATTTAAAAGTAGACTAAGGTTTAGGTTTTCCTGTATTGGGAACGAAACCTTGTGCCTTTTCAAAGGTTTCAGGTGCACCTGCGTCAGCTGGAATTTGGGTAGGAGTAGAGGTTGTAGAGGTTGGAGTTCCTGAAAGACGATTTCTTATTTCATCTGATTCCCTTTTAGCTTCTTCAGTTCCTACTGGAGTTTGCATAGAAGGTATAGTTTCCATAGTTTGGGTATGTGCTGGTCCATCAGGTGAAGAAGGATTTGGAGTTTCATTACTTCTTCCACTTAAACCTCCAAGGGCTGCAGCACCAGCTATTGCTCCTGCCGCCATTCCTGCACCGGTCAACAAGACTTTTTGTTTAGTGCTAGGCCCTTTTCTTCTAGGATTAACTAAGGAAGATCTGTTTCTATAAGATTCGTTTCTTGTCACTTGGTCTGCTTGCAATTGTGCTTGGACTCCCTCTTTAGCTTGAGGTAAGGGTCCCAGCTTTTGATCTAATGATTGGCGTTCCTCAGGAGTTAAGGGACGGACTTGAGATTTAGGTGGTTGCCTATTAAGGCCTACAGCAGATTTGAATCTGTACCAGAAGCTTGGTTTTCCCACTGATTCCATTGGGACTGCTTGGGGAGACTTAGGTTGTTCACTCTGTTCAGCCATATTTTCAGCTTAACTAATAATATAATGAAATGCAAATTAAACTTTTCTAAGAGCTCTCATTCGCGTTAGTTTTTCAACAGGGTTTAACTCTGAACTTAATTCTATTGCTACTTCTGCCGAACGACGAGTTTCTTGTAATAAAATTCGCCTTTTTCCAGCTTCGGTGAAATCACGTGCACCCAACGGGTTATTAAGAACACCTTTAAGACCCTTAATTCTGCACGTTGCTGCACTAAGTAACTCATCAATTGGTCTCTCTCCCAATCTGAATCCGCAGACTTCATGTATTGATTGACTACTATCTGATTCTAATAAAATCTCTGATTTTACTGCCATTTATAAAAACACCTCCTTTTTAAAAATTTTTTGGGCAGGTTTTAAGTTAACAGGGTCTACTAAATGTGCCTGACATTTGTTGTGTATGTGTCTCAATCGCCATTCCCATACTTCTACGCCTTAAAATTGATTCATTACCAGGTCTTCCCACTGCTTGGAGTAATAACTCTACTCTTGTTCCAGGAGCTCTCTTTGCTAGTTTGGCTAAGTCTCCTTCACTAACCGCTTGAGAAGATCCCAACTCTACACGCCTATCCATTTTTAACACCTCCTTTCCTATAATCTTCTGATACATAAATATGCTATAGCATGAATTTGTATCAGCTAGTTTTACATTGAACATAAAAAAACCTCCCAGTAGGGAGGCTTACTTTAGTCATTAGACTTTAGTCTTTAGACGTTAACAAACCCCCTCCTTGCGGAAGGCAAAGTAAAAAGCAAAGAACCACTTTTGTACTTGGTTTGTTTTCATAACTTTAAAAAAGTCTAGCAAATACTATAATACTTGTCAAATATTAAAGATTTAGTTAGGTTTTTTTAATATTACCTCATGAGCTGTTGCCCCTGGTGGAACCATTGGCCAAACATTTTCTTCTGGGTCAACCATAATTTCCAAAAAGTAAGGTCCTTTGGCTTCAACCATTCTTCTGATTGCATCTTGATATTCACTACGTGAGCTCACTCTCTCCGCTGGTATCCCATAGGCGTGAGCTAAAGCAACAAAGTCCGGGAGATAATTGAACTTAGTTTTTACATAATTACCTCCATTAAACATTTCTTGCCATTGTCTAACCATACCTAAGTATCCATTGTTCAGTAGTAACATCTTTAGATCTAAGTTTTCTTCCCTGACTACAGCCAGCTCTTGCATAGTCATTTGGAATCCACCCTCACCAAAAATTGCATACACTGGCCTCTCTGGTGCAGCAATCATTGCTCCTATAGCTGCTGGTAAGGCAAATCCCATTGTTCCATACCCTCCTGAGCTCATATCAACATCACCATATAACCCTCCAAACATCTGGTGTTGCCCGACATCATATACAAATATTCCATTACCAGATGTAACTTCGGAGAGATAGTGCAACACCTCAGGAGTTCCTAAACTAAGACTGTGTCCTGATAAAGCAGGTGTTGTTATTTCCCTCTCTTGTTCTTCTTGGAATTTTCTTATCGCATTCCACCATTCAGGATAAGTTTTTCGAGCAATTCTTTGTTGTAAAAAATCTAATGCTGTTGCTGCATCAGCTTGAATTTCCAGATCAGCTCGCATATAGGCATAGCGCTGTGAAGGATCTATGTCAATATGAGCTACATAGGCATTAGGGGCATAATCTCTAGCTCTTCCAACAACCCTGTCATCGAAGCTACAACCAATACCTATAACTAAATCAGCTAGTTCTGTTGTTTTGTTAGCAGCGTTTGTTCCATGCATACCTGGCATTCCTAAACTTTGGGGATGTTTTCTGGGTAAAGCACGTAGAGCATGTAGAGTAGTTGCAACAGCAACCCCTGATTTTTCTACAAATTCTAAAAATTGAGTTTGTGCCTTAGATAAAATGACTCCTTGACCCACAAGGACATAAGGTCTTTGAGCTTGATCTAGTAAGCACGCTAATTGTTGTAATTGAGCTGGTGATTCACCCAAAAGGTGTCTATTATCAATACTTTTAGGCTCCATATCTTCAAAATCAGCCTTTTCAAGTTGTACATCTTTAGGAATATCAACCAATACAGGGCCAGGACGTCCCATCCTTGCATCATAAAAAGCATTATTAACTGCTTCTTGAACTTCTACGGCACTCATAGGTTGGTAAGTTGCTTTCGTAATAGGTTTTGCTACACCAACCATATCGACTTCTTGAAAGGCCTGTTTTCCTATAAATGGTCTAGCTACTTGGCCAGTCCATGCAACGATTGGAACTGAGTCAGCATATGCATCTGCTAACCCTGTTGTCAGGTTTGTTCCACCAGGACCTGAAGTAACTGAGACTAGTTGGACTTCTCCTGTTACTCTAGCCATCCCTTCGGCAATGTGAACACCACCTTGTTCATGACGAGGTTGAATATGCCTAAGAGGACCACCATTTTCTCTTAAGTATCCTGAAAGCCTGTCATAAAGGGGGATATTGGCTCCTCCGATATACCCCACAACATTTCTAATCCCATTAGATATTGCTGTGCGCCAAGCTATATCTGCACCTGTTAATCTTTCTGCCATAAAAAAACCTCCCTTTTGGGAGGCTCAAAAATCCTTTCTCTTTTAGTTTTATCTAAAAGCGCCTCCCAAAGTTAAGGTAATAATAATTACCCCAAGAGAGACTAAAATTTCTTCATTTAAATTTATTGTTACTATCTTTATCATATTTTTGTCTTAATTTAGACTTTTATGAAGTTTATCATCCCTTTTATAATCTGTCAATTTAATGTTTATTTAATCAGGGGGTGCGAACAGAGCACCCCATTAAAAAATCCTTAGCGATTCCCTGAAATTCTTTGACGATCCCTATATGTTCCAAATTTTGTATCAACATATTCTGCATAGAATGGATGTCGCCCCTCCGCTATTTCTGGTACAGGCCTTAAACTATTAAAGGAAATATTGCCTGTTGGATTTATAGGTATTGGAGGTTCTACTCCAGCACCTTCAGGTTGATAAAGTACATCTCGTGTTCCAAATACTGCTGTATCCTTATTTACCCTAATAGGTGAAATTCCTTCTCCAACTTGGACTTTGACAGTTTCTATATTTCTTCCTTCCATTGTTTAAAACACCTCCTTTCCTATAATCTTCTCCTTTCCTATAATCTTCTGATACACAAATATGCTATAGCATGAATTTGTATCAGCTAGTTTTATTGAACATAAAAAAACCTCCCAGTAGGGAGGCTTATCCTTTTTTAGGTTTTTTAAATTTTACCTAAAAAGACCTCCCAAAAATCCTCCGACAAGGAGGACCAAAGTAAGGAGGACAATTAATAAATTTTCTTTTCTTAAGTCAATCAATAATGCTTTACTCATATTAAGCCTTTTAGAAATTCTAATAGTTATTCATTGTCTTGTCAAGGGTAGGCTCAGCTGTTAATATTCTCTAAATGGATAGAACATTAATTTTAGATTGTAACGGTAAGGTAAATGAAAAAGTTAAAGTTTTTGGATTTGTTGAAACTAAAAGGGATCACGGGAAGATTAGTTTTTTGGATGTTTCTGATAGATCTGGGGCAATTCAGGTTGTTACGACGGGGCAAACTAAAATCACCTCGAAGGAGTCTCCCTCGGCTACTCTCGGGACAGGCGAGCCCACCTTCGAGGTGGGAACTTTTGAGGTGGGGTCTTTGCACGCCCAGGATGTAGTTTGTATTGAAGGAAAAATTTCCCCGCGTCCTGAAAAATTAGTTAATCCAAATTTAGAAACTGGAAAAATAGAACTTCAGGCAGAAAGCATTGAAGTTTTAAGCAAAGCAGAGGAGTTACCTTTTGATATGGGGGTTAAAGATCTTGATTTACAGCTGCCTACACTTTTAGATTTTAGATCTTTAACCCTAAGACATCCAAAAATAAAATCTATCTTTAAAGTTCAAACAGCAATTTTAGAAGGATTTAGAAAAGCAGCTTTAAAGCTGGATTGCATTGAAATTATTGTTCCTACAATTGCCGCCTCCTCAACTGAAGGAGGGGCAGAAGTATTTAAACTAGATTATTTTGGAAACAGTGCTTTTATGACTCAAAGCCCGCAGCTTTATAAACAAATGTTAGTTCCTGTATTTGAGCGAGTTTTTACAATAGCTCATGCTTATCGCGCTGAACCCTCTGTAACAACGAGACATTTAACTGAATCCACCCAACTTGACTGTGAGTTTGGATTTGTAGACTTTGAGCAGTTGCTAGATTATTTAGAAACAGTTGGAGCAGAAACCCTAAAATATGTTGAAGAAAAATGTGCTGATATATTAATAGATTTTGGTGTTGAGAAAATAGCTTTCGGGAAGATTCCAAGGCTAACTTTAAGGCAGGCTCAAGAAATAATTCTTAAAGAATTTGGTAGAGATAATACAAAAGAAAAAGACTTAACACCACAAGATGAAATTGATATATGTAGCTGGGCTTTAAAAAATTACAAGTCTAATTTTGTAACAATTACCCATTTTCCAACCTTAGCAAAACCTTTTTATACAAAACCTGACCCAAAAAATCCTGAATATTCCTTAAGCTACGATCTTTTATTTAGAGGCGTTGAGGTATTAAGTGGTTCCCAAAGAATTAATGATTATGAGCAGTTAGTGCAGTCTTTAAAAAGCAGGGGGATGAATCCTGGAAGTTTCGAATTATACCTTCAGGCTTTTAAATATGGAATGCCTTCTGAAGGTGGATTTTCTTTCGGACTGGAAAGGCTGACAATGAATGTCTTGAAATTAAAAAATATAAGAGAAGCCTCGCTTTTCCCAAGAGATATGGAAAGAGTAGATATAAGACTTTCCAGACTTAAATAGCTTTTAATTTTATCCTAAGTTATCTAAAATTAAATTTGGTATCTCCAATGGTAAAAAAAACAAGATTGAAAATAACAAAGAAATATTTATTGAGAATAAAAGTTTTTACAAGTTTAATAATTTTATTTATACTTTCAATAACTTTCTTAATCTTTGCCCCTTCTTTAATTGAGGTAGCAAGTGGTCAAATTTTCTTATACGAGGGTGAGCTTAATTCAAATAATATCAAAAGTGAAGTAGCAGGTGTAAAGAAAGTAACCAGTTTAAAAGTTGTTAATACTAATAAATTACCTGCACCAGCGTTTAGTGCTGGATCTGTTTTAGCAAAGGATTTAGAAACGGGCCAGATCCTATTTGAACAAAATAAAGATAATCAGCTTTCCCCTGCCTCAACAACAAAACTTATGAGCGCTTTGGTTGCTCTTGATTACTACAAGCTAGATGATTTGTTAACAGTTTATCAAGAAGATTTAGTTGGTGGCTCAACTATGGGGCTTATGACAGGAGAAGTTTTAACATTTAGAAGTTTACTTTATGGGATGCTTTTAAATTCTGGAAATGATGCAGCATTTACAATTGCATCCAATTACCCAGGGGGAGTTGATGGATTTGTTTTTGCAATGAATGAAAAAGCAAAAAAAATGAATTTAACAAACACACACTTTGAAAATCCTGCAGGATTTGATGGACCGACCCACTACTCATCTGCTTCAGATTTAGCTAATCTTGCTTTAAAATTTACTGAGGATCCAGAACTAAGAAGAGTAGTTTCTACAAAAGAAACTTCAGTTACATCTTTTGATAATACAAGAGTGCACTATTTAAAGAATTTAAATAAGCTTCTTGGAGAAAATGGGGTATATGGAATAAAAACTGGATTTACTGAGGCCGCAGGAGAAAATTTAGTGGGACTCGTTGAAAGAGATGGACACAAGGTTTTGACTGTTGTTTTAAATAGTTCAAACAGATTTGGAGAAACAAAAGCTTTAATGGATTGGGTGCTGAGTAATTTTGAATGGAAACTGCAAGTAACTTAGAACTGTTCAATATAATCTGAAAGCACAGCAGGAACATACGCTACGAAATTCTCACCCTCAAATACATAGATAGGTTGTAAATAAGGGGTATAGTTTTCAGGAAGGTAGTAGGCAAGATAAATATTCCTTAGTGAAACTCTAGTGGTACTTGGAGAAAAAATAACAACTCCTTTATTATCTTTTAAATCCCTAAAAGCTAAAGAAATTGATCTTAAAGGGTATGTAGCAAAAATACTTTCATCGATTTGCCAGTAGGTATACTTTAAGCTTAGAATCTTTTCTCTGTCATTTTTCCCTGCTTGAACAACCTCGCGAACCAAAGACTGAAAATATAAAGGTGTTACTATCGGTATATCTTCGATACTTTCTTGCCATATAGATACTGTTGCGTTAGTACTTTCTCTAACTGTCTCATTATTGTATAAAACATTAGTTTTTCCTCCTTCAAGTTCGGATTTTAGTAAATTGTTTTTCCTTAGAATAGATTTAAATTCAGTTTCAAGTTTTGTGCTGGAAGGTAAAGTTCCTGCAGAAGCGCTAGCAGTAGATGGTCTTATAAAGCTTAAATTCCCTGTGTTTAAATCTATAGATAAATTACCACCCTGGTTACTTGTATATTGATAGATCGTAGGTGTAATTATCTGGGGACCGTTGGGAAAGCCTAAACTATTTGCTAACTCTAAACTCCTTTCTGGATCAAGCAAAGATACAGACCGCTGGGGAATAAAAAATACTTTTAAAATTTTTGGGATATCAGCAGGTAAATCTCCTGTTTGTGTATCAAGAATATATTGATAGTTGCTTGCTGAGGTACTAGACTCTGGAAAAAGTGGATAAGATAATTTTCCAAATTTAACATCAGGTTTTTCTTCAGGGGGAGGTAGGCCTGGTAAATATATATTGTAATAATAATATCTATATCCAAGCCAACCTGAAAAAGAAAGTATTAGTAAAATGGTTGCAAAAAGCATTATTTTTTTTGTTAAGAGAGCAGCATTAGTTAGAGTCATTATTGTCTGGTACCTTTCTTGAATTAATTATACAGAAATAGAATAGGTTGATATAATGGTCGCATGATTAGAACACGAATGGCCCCTTCCCCAACTGGGAATCTACACCTTGGTACTGCCTATGCCACTTTATGGCCATACCTTTTTGCTAAAAAAAATGAGGGAACATTTATTTTAAGAATTGAAGATACGGATAAGGATAGATCCACAAAAGAGTTTGCAGAAAATATTATTGAGGGATTAAAGTGGTTGGGACTAAATTGGGACGAGGGCCCATATTATCAAACAGAAAGATTATCTTTATATAAAAAATATTCAGACCAGCTTTTAAAAAAGAAAAAAGCATATTATTGTTTTTGTACTAAGAAAAAGTTGGATTTAGAAAGAAAAAAACAACAGGAAGAAAAAAAGCCTTTAGTTTACTGGGGCAAATGCAGGAATTTAATCCCTAAGGAAGTAGAGAAAAATCTAAAAGCAAAGAAACCTTATGTGATACGTTATAAATTGCCAGATGATCGTGGGACAGTTAAGTTTAATGATCTTATTCATGGAGAGATCAGTTTTGATAGTTCGCTTTTGGGAGATATGGCAATAATGAGGGGAAATGGATTCCCTTTATATAATTTTGCAGTTGTTGTAGATGATTTGGATATGAGAATAACTCATGTTTTGCGAGGTGAAGATCATATTTCAAATACTCCAAAACAAATTTTATTTTTTGAAAGCTTAGAGGCAAAACCACCTGAGTATGGACATTATCCTGTTATTTTAAACCAAGATAGATCAGGAAAATTATCGAAAAGAACTGGATCTACCTCTTTGTCTGATTACAAAGATGCCGGGTATTTGCCAGAAGCTTTGACAAATTATCTTGCACTTTTGGGTTGGACACCTCCTGAAGACAGAGAAATTTTGTCAAAGGAAGAGATAATAAAGTTTTTTGAAATAAAGGATATAAATAAATCTGCTGCTGCTTGGAATGAACAAAAGCTAGATTGGATAAATGGGGAATATATCAGGAGCTTATCTGATGATGAACTATTCAATCGTATGGATGAATTTTTGCCAAAGGATTGGAAAAAAGAAAAAGTAAAAAAACTCATTCCTTTAGTTAAAGAAAGAATAAAAAAACTTTCAGAGTTTTTAGAATTAACAAACTTTATTTTTAAAGAACCTGAACATAATATAAATCAATTTCAAAAATTAAATATCAAAGATCAAAAAATAGTTTTGGAAAAAATATTTAAGGAAATGCAAAATTTAGAAAAACCGTGGAACAGTGAAAAATTTGAGAAAATATTTAGAGGCTTGGCCGAAAAAGAAAATACTTCAGCTAGTGATATGTTTCAACTTATTAGGTTAGCAATCTCAGGAAGTTTGATAACACCACCTTTATTTGAAAGCATACAGATTTTAGGAGAAGAGAAAACAATTGAAAGAGTTAAGACAGTACTGTCTTTCTTGCGAAAGCGAGAATCAGATCCTCAATAAAATTGAGGATGGTATAAGGAGGTGACTTTTTAAAATGGCAAAAAAGAACGAGAACTTAAAAAGAATTGCTATTGGTGCGGGAGCAATAGCTTTAACTGCAGCAGCAGCTGCAGCTGCTGGAGCAGTTTTATCTAATAAAGATTTAAGAAGAAGATTAGGTAAAAGAGCTTCTCAAGCTCTAGAGATTGTCAATAATTTGGCACAGGAATTACAATCACAAGCACAGGGAAAATTAAAAATTATAGAGAAAAAAGCAAAAAAGCTTCCTAAACCAAAGGCAAAAAAAGCTCTCAGAAAATAACTTATTCTACCTTTCCTGTGGTAAAATTCACGCACATACAATACATTGCGGGTTCGTCTAATGGTAGGACACGTCCCTCTGGAGGATGGTATTGGGGTTCAAGTCCCTGACCCGCAGCCCTAATTCCGATATGCAAACCTGATTCACTTCCGAAGTGTCTTAGCTTGACACATCAGGATATATCTGTTAAATTATCTTTGTGCCAATTCGATTTACCCCCTTGGTTAATGATCAGCTTTATCATATCTACAACCGTGTTGTAGCTTATCAGCCAATCTTTTCTTCAACAAGAGATTACGAAAGGTTTCTCCTCTGCCTTTCATATTATCGTTTCAATAACCACCCTTTCAGACTCTCAAAACTCCTGCAAATTACAAAGGAGGAACGGAAACTGCTATTGGCAAATTTAGAGTCCACGAAAGACTTAGCAATTGATATTATTGCTTTCTGTTTAATGCCGAATCACATACACATACTTTTAAAACAAGTTTCTGGTGGAGGTATTTCAAAATTCATGAAACAGGTTTCGGATAGTTTTACTCGCTACTTCAATACTAAATATAAAAGGGTAGGGCCACTATTTCAAGGAGCTTTCAAAGCAGTAAGAATCGAAAACGATGAGCAGCTTGTGCATGTTTCAAGATATATTCATCTTAATCCTTTAACAGGATATATAGTTCGAGAGGAAGGCCTCACCAGATATCCTTGGTCGTCATTAAACGAGTATCTTAACAAAGATTTTAAATTGGTTAATCCTCAAATAATTTTGAGTAATTTCAAAACAGGACTAAATTATTTAAAATTTATATTGGATCAAGCTGAATACGCTAAAGAGCTAGAAAAGATTAAACATCTAATTTTGGAGAAATGATCCCGATGTGCAAAGCTAATGCACATCGGAAGTGGATAGGTGGAAGTGGATAGGTGTTGTAACCGCCCAAGAAGTAGGTTCGTATAAGCCCGCGCATGGTCATTGGGAAGAAATGCTAAAACGGTTCAATGTCAAAAAGGAAGAAGTATTACATGTAGCCGCTAGCTACGTCCATGACATTATCCCGGCCAAAGAACAAGGCTTTGATGCTATTTGGATTAATAGAAATAGTGAAAAACCAACAACGGAAATAAGACCGGATGTGGAATTTAACGATTTAAAGCCCTTGCCGGATGCACTTACCTAAATTTAGAAATTATTCGGTGTAGCTACAGTTCCACCCCCGGGGTGGGATTGGTAGAATTCAGGTCCAAGTTCCACAACTTTTTAAGGTAGCCTAAAAAAATAATTCTTAAATATTCTGATATACTCTGGTTATGAAAAACCTAAAAAATTCTGTTGATTTAACTTCTGGCTTTTCTAAACCGGATCAAAAGAAAATAAAAATTCATTTAAAGAAACTTTTTCCTTATCTAAAAAAAGATGGATTTGTGATTGTTGGTGGGCTGGCGATTCGCTATCTTTGTTTATCGCACGGCTTGCCTTATCTAAAAAGAGAATTCAATGATCTGGATATTATTGTTAAAAATCCCAAAGTTATTTCCAAAAAAATTGCTGAAGATTTTTTAATTTATCACTATCATCCAGATGACTTTTTTCTGGCTTTAGTTGAACCTGAAACAAAAACTAAAGTAGATATATTTGATTTTTACCCTAGGCCCAATAAAACTGTAGGAACTAATTTGAATGGAGAGGAAGTGAATATTGTTAGCGTTGAAGATCAACTGGTGAAAACCGTTCTAGATATAAATAGAATCTCTGAAAAGAAAAAAGTTGATCCAAAACAATTTAAAGATACAGAACTTCTTTTAAGGATTGCTGATTTAAAAGTAGCGGATAAGTTATGGAAGAGAAATAAATTTACAAGATTGCCCAGGAAACTTGAAGATGCAATTTTGCGCGCACAAACCATATCTAAAAAATACCCTAACTGGCTTAAGAAAAAACCTTTCAGAAAACCCAGGCCTTATAGATGTTTGAAATGCAAAAGTACAGGTGGATTTAAAATCATGCCTATGAAAGAAATATTCCAAATCATGGGGTATGTAGAGTGAATACTTACTTAAGCCTTCCATTTTAATGGTTTTTCCTGTAAAATCTTAAAATTATGCAAAATTTCCGCAGAGATTTTATTCTGCTTTTAGCAGTCCTTTTTTTTATAATCCCTAAAAATGCCCATGCTTATTTAGACCCAGGAGCAGGAAGTTATATTTTGCAAATTGTTGGAGCCACACTTTTTGTTGGGCTTTTTGCAATTAAAAATTTCTGGAAACAAATAAGGAACTTTTTTTCAAATTTATTTTCCAAAAAGGATGAAAAAGAAAATACAAAAGACTCAAAAACAAAAAACTAACTTAACCTCTTCTTTTAGAGACCCAAGCGGGTTTGTTTTTAAAGAAGAAGGGGAAATTTATCGCCAAGTAAGTAATTTCTATAAAAAAGATTATGACTTTTTTTTAAGCTCTGGTCTTTACGATAAGCTTTTGGCAGATGGTTTAATTATCCCTCACGTTGAGGTTGACATAGAAAAAGCCAAAGACCTTAAACTAGCATACAAAGTTATTAAACCTGAAAAAATTCCTTTTTGGTCCTATCCTTATGAGTGGTGTTTTGGACAGCTCAAAGATGCTGCACTTTTGACTTTAAAAATCCAGGAAATTGCGCTTGAGTACGGCATGACTTTAAAAGATGCTAACAGTTTTAATATCCAGTTTTTAAAGGGAAAACCGATATTAATAGATAGTTTGTCTTTGGAAATTTACGAGGAGGGTAAACCTTGGATTGCATACAAACAATTTACAGAAACATTCCTTGCACCGCTATCGTTAATGAGTATGGTAGATGTAAGACTTGGAAAATTACTTGCTGATTTTTTAGATGGAATCCCGCTAGATTTAGCCTCAAAAATGCTCCCCTTTAGATCTAAGCTAAATTTATCTCTTTTTTTTCATATTCACGCTCACTCCTCTACCCAAATTAAAAATGCTAATAAAAAAATTGATGAAAAAAAAATTGCAATAGGATTTAGTAAAAAAGCTTTTTTAGGACTCATTGGTAGTTTGGAGAGTGCAATTTCCGGATTAAAATGGGATCCTAAAAAAACGGAGTGGGCAAAATATTATGATAGAGAAGGCAACAACTATAATGATAAATCTTTTAAAGAAAAAGCTGCGCTAACAGAAAAATTTCTTAAAAAAATAAACCCTAAAACAGTTTGGGACATGGGAGCAAATACTGGGTACTTTTCAAATATAGCAGCAAGATTAGGGTCAAATGTAGTTTCATTTGATAGCGATTATGGAGCTCTTGAGCAAAATTATAACTTAGTTAAAGATAAAAATATAACGAATATTTATCCTTTGTTTTGTGATTTAACAAATCCAACTCCTTCTTTGGGGTGGGAGAATGATGAAAGGTTTTCGCTATTCCAAAGAGGACCGGCGGATACCATGCTTGCGCTGGCTTTAGTTCACCATTTAGCTATTTCAAAGAATGTTCCACTTAGTTTTCTGGCTGAATGTTTTGTTAAAATGGGAAGATACCTAATTATTGAATTTGTTCCTAAAGAAGATTCCCAAGTTCAAATCCTTTTAGCAAACAGAAAAGATATTTTTGCAGATTACTCTAAAGAAAAATTTGAAAAAGTCTTTCAAAATTATTTTAAAATTATCAGTAGTGAAGAAATTAAAGAAAGCAAAAGAACACTTTATTTAATGGAAAAAAAGTAATGAGGAAATTTTTAATATTTCATCCATTTTTATTTGCAATTTATCCAGTATTATTTTTATTTTCCCACAATATTGCTCAATATAGAATCGAGGTTTTGGGTTATCCTCTTTTCTTAACTTTAATTTTTGCTGGGATAGTTTATTTAATTTGTTTCCTAATATTTAGAAAGTTGCAAGAAGCAGCAATACTCGCCTCAAGCTTTATTCTTATGTTTTTTTCTTATTCCAGAATTCAAGACCAAATAATAAATCTATATGTAAACCTTGCTGGTTTTACTTTAGGGCCTGATAAAGTGCTTTTGATAGGTGCTTTATTAATTTTAGTTTTGGTGATTTTTTTGGTCATAAGATTTAAGAATTATCTTAGAACTATTAACAAAATACTAAATATTATCTCAATTGTTTTAGTGCTTTTTACACTTGTAAATATTTTGATTTTCGAATTTAAAACTGGAAGAATTTGGACAATACAATTGGATTTTGGATTATCAAACGAAGATCAAACAAAAGAAGAAGTCCTAAAACCTGATATATATTACTTTGTTTTTGATAGATATGGAGGAGACAAAACCTTAAAACTTTACGGATATGACAACAGTGAGTTTATAAATTACCTTAAAGATAAAGGATTTTATATCGCTGAAAGAGCAACCTCCAATTATCCTAAAACTTTCCTTTCATTGGGATCATCACTCAATTTCGGGTATGTTAATCATTTGACTGAAAAAACTAATGGGGGAGGTACTTCTGATGAATCGATCGTTACCCCTTTAGTTAAAAATAACAAAGTAATCAAATTTTTGAAGAAAAAAGGATATAAATATATTCATGTTGGTTCTGGTTGGGATCCTACAAGAACCAATAAAAATGCCGATATCAATTATATATTAAGAGGAGGAGTAAATCCCTATCAGGATGAGTTTTCAAATGGAGTATTGCATACAACGCTAGCTTCCCCAATTCTAAAAACACTGTTTCCTGATACTACTGCCGTATCTCAAAATCCAAAACTTAATGATCACAGAAGCAGGGTTTTATATGAATTCCAAACTCTAGAAGAAATTCCCAGCATTCCTGGGCCTAAGTTTATTTTTATGCATATTTTACTCCCCCATGACCCTTATGTTTTAGATAAAAATTGTACGCCTATTTCTGAAGAGGTAACTGATAAAAGATCTGAAACGCAAAATTATATTGATCAACTTCAATGTACAAATAAATTAATTGAAAAGATGTTAAATAACATTTTAGATAAATCTGAAACACCTCCAATTATTGTTTTAACTGCAGATGAAGGTCCAAGGCCTCAAATAAATAAAGTCCCTGGCAAACTTTCCTGGGTTGATGCAAGTGATGAGTCTATAAATGAGAAGTTCCCAATTTTAGCGGCGTTTTATCTACCAGGATTTGAAGAAAATCCACTTTATCCGACAATAACTCCGGTTAACAATTTTAGAGTGATATTTAATTCGTACTTTGGTACAAAATACCCTCTACTTCAAGATAAAAATTATATATTTCAAGATGAGGAAAACTATTATAAATTTATCGATGTAACAGATAGGATTGATGTGGACAGATCGCTAGCGCCCGCAAATAAATAGTGGCATTCTAAGTGTTTGAAATATGAAGTTTAAAGTTATAAATCTGATAGAACAGGTTAAAGAAGGAGAAGGAGAAGGACTCGCACTTGGGGTTGGTGAAGGAGTTTCTGTTGGAGTGGGTGTTGGTGTTGCAGTTTCGCTTGGGGATGGAGAAGGACTTTCAGAAGGAGAAGGGCTTGGACTTTCCGATGGTGTTGGTGAAGGTTCTACTTCCGGTTCCACAGCTGACTGGCTGTTTTGAGGATCTGAACTTCCTCTAACTATAAAGTCTAAGCTGTTATTATCTGTATCCTCGCCATTTCCCAAAAGCAGATCTGCACCAGTTGTCATGGAATCAACAGTTGAAGAAGAATTAGCTTTTCTTTCAATACTTTGACCAGGATCTGGATTAGGTGAGAAAGGAGAAGTTTCAGAATCAACTGCGCTTCCCAAACCTAGTTTATCAACTAAAGTTACACCTGCATCGCTGTAAAGCAAAACAGTGTTGCTACTAGCAATCCTGCTACCCGTAGAATAATTTTGATCAGGGGTTACTGAACCTGTATAATCTACGGCCGGTGCTACAAGAAAATAACCATGTGCTGGGACGCTTCCGGACAAAGCAGCAACCAGATTGCCGCCGCTTCCACCGGTAGAAGTTTTTCGCGAAAGCCGCCATCCTGTTAAATCGATTGCTGAGCCAGTTGGGTTATAAAGTTCGACGAATTCATCATCAGCATCCCCAGCACCTATTTGTACCTCTGAAATTACTACATGTTCTGCTGTTGCTGAGCGAACACTATTTACAAAGAGAGTCGTGAATATAGTAAAAAGAATTAGGGTAGAAGCTGAAGCTAAAGCTAAGGACAGATTAGCTTTTATCATTGTTGTAATTTGATACTACAGGGACTTTTCTTTTTAGTCAATATATCAAAAGTAAATTAAGGATATAAAATGTATAATGTAAATTTGAGATGCCTTCAAAGATGCTTCTGATTGGAATATTAGTTATATTTTTAGGAGCATTGATATGGTTTCTCTTTTTAAGAGGGAAAATGGAAGAGGGTATTCTCCCGGCGAATGTTCCAGCAAATAATCTTTCAGAATCTTCAAGCCCCATAGAAAAAAAACTGCGGGAACCAATTAGTATTCTTGCTCAAAACTTAAAAATCCCCTGGTCAATGGATTTCTTGCCAGATGGGTCTATTATTTTTACAGAGCGTCCAGGAAATATAAAATTGATTGATGTAAAAGGAATGTTAAAAGAGAAACCTATTTTAGTAATTGATGATGTGCATGCTGTTGGTGAGGGAGGTTTATTAGGATTAGCAGTACATCCAGATTTTGAGGAGAATAAATTTATCTACCTTTACTATACTTTTTCAGGAGATGGAATTAATACTTTAAACCGCGTTGTTAGATATAAGCTGGAAGATAATCAATTGATAGATAGGGAAATTATTGTAGATGATATTCCTGGAGCAGTTTTCCATAATGGTGGAAGAATAAAATTTGGACCTGACGGGTATCTTTATATAACAACAGGAGATGCGCAGGAACCTTCGCTGTCTCAAAATAAAAATTCTTTAGCTGGGAAAATTTTAAGGGTGGATGATGGGGGTAATCCTGCTCAAGGAAACCCATTTAATTCTAGAGTTTATTCATATGGACACAGAAATCCACAAGGTTTAGCTTGGGATTTGCAAGGTAGGTTATGGGAAACAGAGCATGGATCAAGTGCTTTTGATGAAGTTAATTTAATTGAACCTGGAAAGAATTACGGATGGCCGGATGTTCGTGGGGATCAAAAAAAAGCAGGAATGGAAATACCTTTTTTAAACAGTGGGGAAGAAACCTGGGCCCCTTCAGGAGCAGTAGTGTTAAATGGAAAATTATACTTTACTGGACTTAGAGGTCAAGATTTATTTGAATTAGATTTAGAAAATAAAGCTTTAAGAAAAATTTTTAATGGGGAATATGGAAGAATAAGGGATATTGTTTTAGGAAAAGACAAGATTTTTTATATCTTGACTAACAATACTGATGGACGCGGTATTCCGAAATCAGGAGATGATAAGTTGATTGAAGTAGACCCAAATTCATTATAAACTATTGCTTTATTGCGAATTACTTGCAATAATATTTTTGTCCTTTGAATATGTCAATTCTAGGTTACATTATTATCTTTACTCTTTTAGGAAGCGTTGTTTCCCTTATTGGCGGAGTTTTACTTTTATATAAAGAAAAAATAGCACTAAAAATTTCTCATTTTTTAAGTGCTTTTGCAGCAGGTACGCTGCTTGGGGCTTCCTTTTTTGACCTTCTACCCAAGGCAGCTCATGAGGTGAAAGAGGGGGGAATAAATATTTTCCTTTGGACCCTCATTGGAATAATAATATTTTTTTTACTGGAGAGAGTTATTCACTGGTATCATCACCACCAATATAACCTAGAGAATAAAGAAACTAGAAAATCTGTAATCCCTTTAGTTGTAATTGGAGATAGTGTCCACAACTTCATAGATGGTGTTGTTATTGCAATTACATTTTTACTAAGTATCCCGCTAGGTGTAGTTACAACTTTCGCTGTTGTAGCTCATGAAATCCCACAAGAGATTGGGGATTTTGGAATTCTTTTGCATAAAGGAATGAGGCGAAAAAAAATTATTCTAATTAATATTGCTTCAGCTTTAGTAGCTTTAGTTGGAGCGATACTTGCTTATGCATTAGGGGATTCCTTAGAAAGTATTTTACCGGTTATGCTTGCTTTGTCTGCAGGATTCTTTATTTACATTGCTGCATCAGATTTAATTCCTGAGATCCACAATGAAGAAAAAAGGGTAGTAGCTTTAATCGAGACTCTGCTTTTACTATTTGGAGTATGGATAATATACTTTTTAGTAGGTCTTCTCGAACATTAAGTTTTTAAAAATGATATAAAGATGTTGTGAAAAAAGTTGGCATCTTTATACTTTTCTTTATTTTAGCAATTCATCTTGGAGTATTAATTAATCAAAATTTAAGATCTTTTATTACTTCCTTTAGACCGCTAGATTACAAGAAAGTTTTCAGCATTTCCCAATACTCTGTACCCGGATCAAAAAATATTATCCCTGATGAGGTAGTTTTTGCTTATGCTTCTTGGGAAATAATGAAAGGTGAAAATCCAATTTTAATAAACGGGGAAGCTGCACCATTTGGGAAATATTTAATTGGTATTTCTGAAAGATATTTAAACAATGAAAAAGTAATCTCACTGATTTTTAATATTTTAAGTTTAAGTGCTTTATTTTATTTATCATTTTTAATTTTCAAAAGTTTCTTTTGGTCTTTACTTTTAATTACTATTTTTTCTTTTGAGAAACTTTTTATTGCCCAAATGGTTTATGCGCCGTCTTTAGATAATATTCAGCTTTTCTTTATTCTTTTAAGTTTTATTTTCTATATTCTTTCTTTCAAAAAACCCCTGTTTTTAATATCAGCATTTTTAACCCTTGGAATTTTAATGTCAGTAAAATTTTGGTTGCCAGGAGTTTTAATTTTTTTAATTTGGATAATTAATTCAGTATTAAGCAAAAACTACGAAAGGACTATTAAACTTATTCTGTCTTCTCCCTTTGCCCTTTTATCTATGTTAATTATTTTTATTCCTGTATTTTTGCAAGGAGAGCAATTGCGACGTTTTTTTGGATACCAAAAATATTTATTTGAGTTTTACAGACAAAAGCTTGATTTTAATCCTTTAGGATTTTGGGATTTGATTTTATTTAACAGGTGGCATATAAGTTCTGATTCTCCAATCCAAAAAGCCTCAGATTGGCAAATAACCTGGCCGATATTAACAATGCTTACCTTAGTTTTTATACTTTTAATTTTTAATAAAAGAATTTTCCTTAAAACTTTAAAAGTACCTGTTGGGGTTATTGTCATCTGGTTTTTTATTTACATTTTTTTTCTTTCTTTTGGTACAATTTTACCCCGCTATATTTTACCTGTACTGCCTGCTTTTTATATACTAGGGCTGTACTCACTAAGAGTAATTCTTACCGGGAAATATAGTTAAAACTTGTAAGACAAAAAGCTTTGGTGTATCTTTAAGCAAAATTATGCTAATTTTTAGCCTTCCAGGCCTTAAAAAATTCGGTGAAAAACTAATTGGAGGCTCCGAAATTAAAGAGGGAGAACTTACAATAAGTAGATTTCCTGATCTTGAGCTTTATATTCTGCTAAAAACTAATGTGGTAAATGAGGAATGTTTTGTTTTAGCTAGTTTAACTCCTCCTGATGAAAATTTACTGACAACGCTTTTACTTTGTCATACATTAAAAAAAGAAGGAGCGCTTAAGGTTACTTTAATTTTGCCTTATATGGCTTATGCAAGGCAAGATAAACATAAACCCGGTGAAAGTATGGCTACTTCCCTTCTTGCCTCTTTAATTTCTTTTGCGGGAGTTGATAAGGTGATTACTGTAGATGTTCACAGTCAACATGTAGCTAAATTATTTCCTATTCCTTTTGAATCAATTTCTATAGCAGAGCTTTTTGCAGCTGAGATAAATAAGTTAAACCTAGGCGAATTTACACTTGTTGCACCAGATGCAAATGCACACATAACCAATCAAGAAATAGCTAAATACTTAATGGGTAATGTAAAGATTGCATACTTGGAAAAGATTAGAAAAGCAGGAGATGAAATATCTCATTTAGGGTTACATGGTGAGGTTTTAAAAAATGCAGTAATTGTAGATGAAGTGTTAAGTACAGGAGGCTCTTTAGTTTCAACTGTTGAAGTTTTAAAAGAAAAAGGAGTGCAAAATTTGTATATTTTTGTAACACATGGGATTTTTGCAGGGAGTAAATGGAGGAAATTATTTGAGCTGGGAGTAGAAGAAATTTTTGTAACTGACACTGTTAACTTGCCAACTATGAGAAAAGAAGATTCCGAAAAAATAGAAATAATTTCTATAGTTTCTCTTTTAAGGAAAACTTTAGGAATTGAGGAGTAATCCACGAAAAACCCCGCACGTAGCGGGGATTCTCGAGGATTCGCCCTTTGGCAAACATTACTATTTATACAAGATTTTCTTAAGGTTAGTCAATGAGTTTTTTAAAGGGATTTAGAATACAAAGGTAGTATGGTATATTATGGGGTATGTCGGAGCGCAAAGGGAGGTTTCCAATCCCAGAAATAGCACTTATTGAAGATGTGCCAAGTAGGCTTGATGCTGTTGTCCGTATCTATGATAGATACCTGGATCATGGCAATCTTCCAATTGATGAACAAATAAAACTATGTCGTGGACTGCGTTCTTTGACTACTCATCCTGATACATATGTAAGACGTCTTGCTGATGAAGCACTTGATAAGCGGTGGGCACAAGTAGGATTTTATTTACCAGTGAGAAGAATGCGACAAAGTTTTTTAAGTGAAACAAAAAGAGACCATTGGAATGAAGTAGATCATATAGATGAACCCACTAAGCTTCTTATACTAGAGCTTGCCCGTCATTATGCAAGCTCTGATGGTAGATTGGTAAAGGAAGAAGATCTGCATGATCTTCTCTATCCTCTTGTTGGTCCTGAATTAAAAGGTGGGACATTTAGAGATACATGCAATATTTATGTTTTAACCGATGATGCGGAATTTGTACCATTGTTACTTAGACGTAGAAACTCACTTGGACTAACTCGACCTGGATATAAGCATATTGCACCGCACTTACCTATTCTTGAGGCTATTTCTTATCCTGCAAATGTTGTCAACAAAGAGGATTTAAAGGCATCAAAAGAGGTTGGGGTTGCTGCAGAGAAAACTTATGAAGCCGCAAAAGAGTTATTGTTAGATGATTCTTATGCGTCCCTTCATCCTAAGCGTGATCATGATCTAGTTATTCCATCTGTTTCATCGCTTGATGATTACTTAGGTCGAAAAAAAGATTGGGCTGACCCAAGAGAGGACTATCCAACAATCAGATATAGAAGAGATGGAAAATTATATGAAATCTCTTATTATGGTGGGAGCTTTGGACAACATGACGTTAGTTTTTCGGTAACAATTCCTTCTTACATGACAAGAGAGCAATTTATTAGAGATTTCTGGGGTAAATATATAAAAGGAGGGGAATTTGAAGGAAGTATTGGAGTTGGGCCTAAAGGGTTTAGAGTAAGGGGTTCTTATCTTCAGCTATTTCCAGGGAGTCTGGGACAAGCGGATGAAGTTGCGATTGCACAAGAAAGAATGTCTGTTCACTGGAATGATGTATCCGAGGGTATAGCCAAAGAAGATCCAAACTTCCCCTACAATAATGTTTATGTTAAGGTTGTATACGAACTACCTTTCAAGGCTGAGTATTTTCTTGATCATTTAAAAAAGTATACCTTCTTAACTCCTTTTCCTGTGAAGATGGAAATTCCAGTGAGTAATCCTGACTATAGACCTAAAAAGCAACATAAAAAAGGCTCTTTTGATACAGGTACATATGATTGGAGGAATACAGAGACGATAGCGAAAGAAATTAGTTTTGAAAAACCAGAAGAAATTATAACTGTATCCTATCCTGGAGGCGATTACACAGTAGCTTATAAGAGAGAGGAAGATCAGATTAAAGTAGATTTTTTAGGAAATGAGTGGCAAAAAACTATAGTTTTGCCATCAAATCTTGATGCGGTATCTATCTCCCGACAATTAGGTCATGAAGTAATGGCCATTGTTGATTATATTAAAACACATGAAGATGAAATTAGTAGCCAAGTCAGCAATACTCGCAGATTAGGACTAGCAGAACAAGTACTGTTTGCTGAAATGCGAAGTAGAATAGAAAATTTTGATCTTGATAATGAATTCATCCAGAGAAAATTTGCAGAACCTCGTTTTACTATTTTTCATAGAGCTGACTTTGCTCTTTCTCAATTGGATGAAGAAACCCAGTGGATTCTTCGAACTTATCTTCAATCTTTAGGTGAAGATGTGGCAAGAACTCAAAGGATGTTACATGACAACAATGAATCTAGGATTTATTACGAGGATACTCCTGAGAGTATGCGCAGGATCATAGAAAAACATAAATTACCCATCCCTCTTGATGTACTTGAGTTATGCGAGGAAGCCTTTTTAGCTATGATGAAGCGAGATGAGAGTTAACTTATACTTTGCATGGTACAATAAAACAGGAGTATATGAAGATTTATCTGGCTGCAGATCATGCAGGGTTTCAGTTAAAGGAAAAAATTAAGGAATTTTTAACGAAAGAAGGCTACAAGGTTGAAGATTGTGGTGCGTATGAAATGAACCCAGAAGATGATTACCCTGATTTTATCTCAATTGCAGCTAAAGCGGTTTCTTCTGATCCAGAAAGTAGTGGAATAATATTAGGAGGTTCAGGTCAAGGAGAGGCAATTGTAGCCAATAAATTTAACAATGTAAGAGCTATAGTCTATTATGGCCCTCCTGAGGAAATAATTAATCTCTCAAGAGTACACAATGACGCTAATGTTTTATCTTTAGGAGCAAGGTTTCTAAATGAAACTCAGGCTTTAGAAGCTGTCAATACATGGCTTGGAACTTCTTTTGAAGGAGAAGAGCGTCATGTTAGGAGAATAAGTAAGATAAGTAGTATTGAAAATGACCAAGTATCCAAGTAACAAACAAATTATAATAATCAATTTTTAAATTTGGAAAACTTGTATCTTGTTTCTTGGAAAACTTAATAATATGGTTCAAATTATTCCTGCAATACTTGCAAAAACACCCGCGCAGTTCCAAGAAGATTTAGACAAAATTCAATCTAGTCATCTTTTTGATGGGGGATGGGTTCATAT
>CAYWKL010000014.1:0-24497 GCA_964459095.1 uncultured Gammaproteobacteria bacterium | reverse complement strand
CTGTCCCATACAATTTAGTGTTTAATTAGAAGTATTATGTAGTAAGTATTACGTACTACAGACCTTCCTCCTCCACAGCCTCTATAAACCATTTTAGTTTACTTAAATCAAATTTTAATCTGTAAAAATTGCCTCCAGAAGAAATAGAAAAGTGGTAATTTAGCGAAGCTCCATTCTTAGAAGTATGGATTAAATTAATAGCTTCTACTTTTATAGCCCTTCCTTTCCAATAAAACAGATATGGTTGAATTGAAGATCCTTTAAAAAATGTCCAGACATTAATAGGTTCCAAAATCTCCAGCATAGAGTTAATATACTCCCAAATAAAACCCGAAGTCAATATAGAAAATAATAAAAAAATTTAGAGTATAATAAATTTTCAAATGCGGGAACGTATTGTTATTACAGGTATTGGAGCAGTTACACCACTAGGTCCAACCGCAGAGACAACCTGGAATAGCCTAGTTAATATGCGCTCAGGGATCAAAGATAGAAAGAATCCTTATCCTGGAAGTGAGGTTTTATATGCCGGGCATGTTGAAAACTTTAATCCGCTTGATCATTTTACTGTTAAAGAGGTAAAAAGACTGCACCGTTCGGTTCAATTTGGAGTAGTTGCAGCTGAAGAAGCACTTAGAGACGCCGATTTACTAAAAGGTGACTCTCTTAAAAAGAAATTTGATTCCTGGAGGGTTGGAGTGGCTATCGGCACTGGTACAGGAGGCACACCGTTCCTATTAGAAGCAGATGCAATGCTAAGATCCGTAGGAAGAGTTAGATCGGATTCAGCTCTTCAATATCAGCTTGAGAGGGTAGCTTCAGTAGTATCTATGAGATACGGGCTACATGGTCCCTCCGAAGCTAATGTGGCAGCTTGCGCCAGTAGTGGAAAAAGTATTTCTGCTGGTTTAAAGACACTTTTGCTGGATGATGCGGATATAATGGTAGTTGGTGGCACAGAAGCCACTCTAGAATACCCTGTTGCATTCGCTACGTATGAAGCATTAAAAAAAGCTTTATCTATTAAACGATGTAACTCTCCTGATGAAGCTAGCCGGCCTTTTGATACTCAAAGAGATGGCTTTGTAATGTCGGAAGGAGCGGCAGTACTTGTATTAGAAAAATACGCGCATGCTAAAGCCAGAGGAGCAAAAATTTATGCTGAATTTTTAGGATATGCAGATACTTCAGATGCTGCTCACGAAACTGCTCCTAGCGGAGAAGGAGGTTATCAATCTGAAATAAGAGCTATCAGAAAAGCTGGTTTAGAACCTAAAGATATCGAGTACATAAATGCACACGGAACAGGTACAATAGTAGGTGATCCTAAAGAACTTGCTGCAATGCTTAGATTAAGAGGGGGTAACCTGAGCAACCTTTCAATCAGTGCTACTAAGTCACAAACTGGACATATGCTTGGAGCAGCCGGAGCAGTAGAGGCTTTAATAACTGCTTTAGTAATAAATAGGGGAATAGTTACAGCTACAGCGAATTTAGAAAACGTAACAGATATTTCTCCTGAGGACCTAGAAAGATACGAACTTGACGAGAGTTATAAAACTTTTCCTGAGCTGTTTCCTACTCGTCCTATCGAGAGAGAAGTAAACGTAGGAATGACGAATACGCTTGGCTTTGGGGGGATGAACAACTCTTTAGTATTGGGGAGATGCCGTTAGAGTGAACCCTAAAGTGTTAAAATATACACTCTATGAAGCTCACACTTTTCCTATTTGGAAGCATTTTTATATCTTTTTGCCTAATCAGACCAGTAGACGTAAATGCTATTGTTAATCCGCTAGATTCCCCAAACAACAAATATGGAATTCACCTTATCTCTGCTATTGACTCAGAAATTCTGCCTGCAAAAGATTTAGTTAACTCAAGCGGTGGTGACTGGGGTTATGTCACAGTACTTATTGAAAGCAAAGACAGGGACAAAGATAAATGGCAAAAAGTTTTTGATAAATTAAGAGAACTTCATTTAATCCCAATAGTTAGGCTTGCAACTTCTCCTGAGGGAAGTATATGGAAAAGGCCTTATGAGGGAGAGGAAATAGCTTGGGCAAATTTTCTAGATAGGTTAAATTGGCCTACAAAAAATAGGTATGTTGTTATTTATAATGAGCCGAACCACGGCTCTGAATGGGGTGGTGTAGTTGATCCAAGTTCTTATGCACAAACCTTAGATAAAACTATTGATGCACTAAAGAAAAAATCTCCTGATTTTTTTGTACTGAACGCAGGTTTTGATGCTTCAGCTCCAGAAGAAAGGCCAAATTATGGAGATGAATTGTCTTACATGCAGCAGATGAATAATACAGTTCCAGGGATATTTAATAAACTAGATGGCTGGGTATCTCATTCTTATCCAAATCCAGGGTTTATAGGAAGTCCTGATGGTAGCGGACGTGGAACAGTGAAAACCTATGAGTGGGAATTGGAGGAACTTAAAAAATTAGGACTTAATAAAAATCTTCCGGTCTTTATTACTGAAACAGGATGGAAACACCGTGAGGGTGTAAATACAAACAATAGTCTCCCGTCAACTGAAACTGTTGCTGATTATTATAAAAAAGCATATGAGACTGCTTGGAATAATCCAAATATTGTTGCAGTTACACCATTTCTTTTAAATTATCAGGAGCCTCCTTTTGACCATTTTTCATTCACAAAAAATAGGTATGTTGATGTCTTAAATAAGATCACTGGAAATAACTTAGAATATCACCCTCAATATTATGCTATCCAAGGTTTACCAAAGACTAAAGGAATACCTATACAGATTAGCAAAGCCTCCCTCACTGGAGGAAGAGTATATCCTGCAGTTGTTTCAGGGCAAAATTACCAAATTTCTCTGAAATTTAAAAACACAGGACAATCTATTTGGAATGAAACTGCACAAGTAAGCTTAGTTGTAATAGAAGGAAAAGAACAACTAGGAATTTCATCTTTAGATATTCCCTCAAACTTAAGAGTCAAGCCAGGAGAAGAATATACTTTCCATATAAATTTAACACCGCCTGGTTATGGAGCTTTTCAAACATCTTTTAATTTGTTTAGCGATTCAAGTGAATTTGAAAACAAACCCTTTAAATTTAAAACAGAAGTTAAAGCTCCAGCTTATATAAAAGTTAAAACTAGTCTTAAATGGAAAGAGGATTTTGCAGGAAACTATATTTTAAGAATGGTTGGAGTTGCTGGAAATAAAGTAGTAAGTGTGGTTTTAAATCCTAAGGGTAAGTCACAGGATATAGAAGCAAGGTACTTGCCACCTGATTTAGTTTATTCATTTACCTTAGAGAGGCCTTTTTACCAGCCTAAAACAATTGAGAAAAAAGTAGTTTCAGGATTAAATGAGTTAGATTTTGGACAGCTTAAACCAGATATCCCATCTGCTATTTTAAGACCAAAAGAGCTCTGGCAGCTCCTTCCTTTTTCTAATTAGCCTTACTTACGTCTTTAGCCTTGCACCTTCGAGGTGCAGGTACAAACAGATGAAGATATAGACTACTCGAAATCTATGAGCTTGTGTTTTAAAATGTCCAGTGATTTTGCATATTCAACCTGATCCTCAACGAATTGTTGATACTCTCGTTTTAATGGAAAAAAGTCAAGGATTACGTCTGTTCTGCAAATGTTATTATGCTGCTCAATATACTCAAGATAAGATGACCATTCAAAATTTTCAGGTTTGTCTATCAAATTTGATGCAACTGGATTTAGATGAATATACCTGGATAGGTGAATTAATTGTTCGTCATTTTCCACCCTCACCGACTTAAAAGCACCCTGGAGTAGTGGCCCTAGACACTTATATTTTGCATTGAAATATTTTGTGTAACTGTTGGATATTTTACTTAAGAAAATAGATAGACCATTATCCTTGACTTGCTTTAACAAAAAATGAAAGTGATTTGGCATCAGGCAATAACAGATGATTTCAACTAATTTTTCGCTTGTGTTAGGATCAATCCGTTTTAGTTGAGACTTTGTATAATTTGAGAACCTTTGTTTTAGATTTGCAAACTGATAGTAATAAAATGTTTGTCTGAAACGACTAAAGTCTCTAGGTTGAAGAAAGATATTCTGTTTATTGATGCCTCTATTAAATATATGATAATACTCGTCATTTACTAAAGGAGTGATTCTTCCTGCCATCTCTACTAGTTTAGCCTTGCACCTTCGAGGTGTCAAGCTAAAAATTGTTAGCTAGATTTAGTTGTGATAAACTTTAGGTATGGAGGCGTTGGTGTAATGGCAGCACGGCAGCCTGTGGCGCTGTCGGCGGGGGTCCGATTCCCCTACGTCTCCCAAAAAATCCCGTCAGTCACCCCAAAACTGAGTTCAAATCTTTGATATAATATCTTCATGTCAGCAATTCACTTTGAGGCTAAACTATTTAAAATCGGCTCATGGACTCTTCTTAAGCTTCCTAAGAGCGCAAGCGAGAAGCTTTCATCACGAGGCATGACTGTGGTTTCGGGAACCATTAATGGTTTCCCATTTCAAGCCGTTCTCGAACCAGACGGTAAAGGAAGCCATTGGTTCAAAGTTGATAATACAATGCTTGATGGTGCTAAAACAGAGGTTGGCGACACTGTGAAAATAGAGATTGAGCCAACTAAAAACTGGCTGGAACCTAAAGTTCCAGAAGATTTAAAGAAAGCTCTCGCGGCTGCTCCACAGACACACACCCTATGGATGGATATCACTCCAATGGCGCGCTGGGATTGAATACGCTGGATAAGCTCAACCAAACAAGAAGAAACGCGCAAAAGACGGATTGAGACGGCATTATCAAAACTTAAGGCTGGAGATCGAAGACCATGTTGCTTTAACCGGACTATGTGCGCTGTGCCTGATGTATCGAATAATGGGGTGCTCCTTGAGCCGAGTTGAGATTAAATACTAAACAGAGTTTTTATACTTTGGTAGAAAGGCTTTGCAATTTCTCTATATTCCTCAAAAAATATTTTACTATTTAAATCTCTCTCAATTTTTTCCAGAACCCATTTTTTATAAGCATTTAAATCTTCGAATAAATAATTATTCCAACAAATCTCTAAATAGAAGTCAGTTGTAAAGTGAGCCATTGCATCTGCAGTTGCTAGTACTTTTGCTTCAATATTTTCTGGCTCTTTACCCTCATGCATCCCATGCCCATGAATAGTTTTATCTACAATAAAAGTAATCTGATCTTTAGAGTAACCAGCCTCTTTTAAAACTTTTCTTGCTTCAGTTTCACTTTTTTCCTCTAAATCAGGATCAAACTTATCAGTCCAAGCATAAGCTAAATCATGCAAATAAGCAGCAGCTAAAACACTTTCTTTATCAAACTCATATTTTTTTGAAATATCTTCAACCCATTTTGCAACAACCTTAACATGTCCCTCAAAAACCCATTCATTCCAGTCTATTACTGGATTTTTCTTGGCATATAATCCCTTAACAATTTCAATAACTTTATCTAACTTTTCCATTAGGTGAGTATATCAGATCACATGAAATACTTGGAGTTGGGTACAAACACTTCAACTGCACTCACTACAAACTAAGTCCAGCCACCTACTCTGGGGAATACAGAAATCTACTTTTTCTTCCTTAGCTCGTGAGCAATAATAGGTAAAGATTCAAGATCATTTAGTCTTTGATTATTACTGGTTACTTGACCAGAAAAGTTATCTAATTTTCTTTCAATTCTATCCATTTGACCGGATATTTTTTCTAAATCATTTCTGTCGGCTTTCTCGTTTAACTGAGGCAGCAAATTCTGATGAATAAAATCGCCTATTTCATTTAAAATCTTTTTCTCAGAAATAGCTAACTTTTCATCCATCAAGCCAGAAATTTTTTCCTCAGATGCTTTTAATCTCTTGTCCAGCGCATTAGTTAGTTTTTTCTCAGAGTTAGCTAGTTTTTCATCTAGAAGATTGGAAATATTCTGTAAATCTTTATCTTTCATTATTTGATAATAGAATAAAAACCTCGAAGGAGCAATACATACTAAACTAATTGTCCGACACAACTTTAACTGTTCTCTATTATAACTGATGAATTGCTATCTATCTTACAATAACCCTTAAATCTAACTTGGCATTTATCACAACTAACAAAATGCCTTTCATTTTTACAGTGAATATTTTTGCAATCTATGAAAGTATCTGCAGGAGACTTGCAGAAAACACATTTTCCTACTATTTTGTGCTTAGCATCATCTGTATTAAACCCCATTGCTACCCTTCCATCAAAAACATAAAGTTTACCTAAAAAATTCTCATTAGGATATTTTTCCATATAGCTTACTATTCCTCCATAAAGCTGATATACATTTTTAAAGCCAGAATTAATTAAAAATCCTGATGCTTTTTCACACCTTACTCCACCCGTACATACAGTTAAAATAGTTTCATTCTTTAAGTCTGCGATTTGGTCAATTATTTTTGGCAAATCTCTAAAGTTTTTAAATGGAGCTAGAAGGGAATTTTCAAAATATCCGATTTCATGTTCATAGTCATTTCTCATATCCACAATGTAAAATTTTTTGTTTTCTTTAAACCACTTGTGCAGCTCCTCTGGATATAAATACTTTCCTGTAACTCTGTTGGGATTCACATCGCTTTCTCCCAAATGTGAACTTACTATCTCAGGCCTTACTTTTACGGACAATTTAGAGAATGCACTGCCGGTCCCTAAACTTACTTTAAATTCACTGTCGTCCATCTCAAAATCAACCTTTCCTTTTTTAATATACTCTTTTACATCTTCTTCCAAACCTTCTAAGGTTACGTTAATTCCTTCTCTAGCTACTATTATTCTTCCTCTAAGGTTTAACTTCTCACAAAGCTTTAGTTGATCTATTTTTACCCTTTCAGGATCTTTAATTTCTATATACTTGTAAAACAAAATTACTTGAAATTTATTCATTACTTGGTATTATATTCTTCAACGGCCTCTTTAATCCACAAGATGACTAGGTTCTTAAAATCTCTTTGTAGACTCGAAAAGTTTGGGATCTCTTTTTTTAGCTTATCTAGATACTTATAAGTAAATCTTGGTTGTTCAATAGTGAGAACTAAACCTCTCAAAGTACTAACATCACTAAAACTTCTCCTGTGGGTACAAAGTAGGTCTGTCCACCCATTACTCTAAGTTGACTTCTTATTCCCTCAGCAATAATATACCTATAATGACAGAGAGATTTGAATCGTGGGCTCGATTGTCTAGGCAAGATAGAATAGCAGAGGCTCTCCGGGTTTTAACCGAGGCAGAGCTTGCAAATCTAGAACCAGATTTATATGGAGAATTTGTTACATTAAGAGTTCGGGGTGCTGATTCAACACAGTTGATGATGGCCGATTTAGCAGTGCGCAGAAGAATTAGGGAACTAAGGCAGGCAGGTAAAATGACCCCTCTAGAAGAATTAGAAAGGCAAGCTACTGTTTTAATAGCAACAAGAGGTATGGATAATCCAGTTTCCTTATTTTTAGCAGCCAACAGACATGGCCGTGAGCATAGACGAGGGCAACGTCTAGACTCTTAAATGAAGGTAAGGGCTAAAGGCTTTATTGTTCAACTTTAAAATAATCTGTAGTTTGGTTTTCTATCTCCAGTCTGTAATTTCCTGTTGGAAGCTTTTTTGAAAAAGTAAAATTGTATGAACCTTTATTTTTAACATTATAGACTCTTTGAGCAATTGATGCGGATACTCCAAGGCTCTCTAAAGCTTTATCTATTAGAAAAAAATTAATTATTGAGTCTCCTCCTGTCCATTTTAGCTCATAAGATCCTCCTTTTTTAAAAGTCTCCCCTCCTTTAGGAAAAATAATTTTTAGATTTGAGGTTACTTTATCTACAGAGTAGTTTTTATTATCTATAGATTCAGGAGTAGAGGAAGGGAAAATTTTGTGTATTAAGAATGTTCCAGCCAAAAATGCTATAACTGCTATAGCAGATAAAACCCAAAACAGTAAAGAGAACTTTCCTTTTGAACCCATTTTAAGCTCTTTTAAATAAATTATACAACTTTTAGAATTGCCTTATGGTTAAAGTGGGTGTTGTTTTAGGAAGATTCCAACCATTTCATAATGGCCATTTATCTTACTTTTTACTTGCTTTAAAAAATACCAAATCTTTAATAATCGGGATAACAACCCCTGGGAAGAAACCAACGAGATATGAACCAAAAAATCCCTTAAGGTTTGGAAAGGAAAATAACCCTTTTAGTTTTTCTCAAAGAAGGGAAATGATAAAAGCCGCTCTAAAGACAAGAGGAGTTAACTTAAAACGAATTAGGTTTATTCATTTTATGCCCCAAAAGCTTAAAATTTGGCAAAGCCAAGTGCCAAGTAGCGCTACTTACTTTCTAATTCTTAGACCATCAGATAGCAAACAAGTTTCAGAAATGAAAGCGCAAGGATTGAATATCAAAATATTGAAGGTTATTAAGGAAGATAAGTATAAAGGATTCAATGTTCGCAGGTTATTGAAGGATGACTCAAACTGGGAGGCTTTAGTACCAAAACCTGTGGCAGATTATATTAACAGATTAAGAAGGCATGAAAAAAAATTAAAAATAGCTTAATATAAAGTTATGGCAAGTAGTTTACCTCCTCTAACAGAGTATTTAGCTGCACAGCTAGATAAAGAGACCTTTACAGAAAGCGAAAAAACAATTTCAGTAAACCCTGTTGTCTCCGAAGTTGCAACCCTTTATGAAAAATTCCGAAATGCTATGGATTATCGGGAAGATGACGTACTGCTGCGAGCTGCTATTGAAAGGATTTTAAAAAGAAGACTTATTTTAGGTGGTAGCGGGGAATCTATAGCCCCTTCTTTAGTAAGAGAACTTATTTGGGCAAGATATTTTCCAGATGACTCTGTCCCTGAAAAGTTAGTTTCCCAAGTTGCTTTAAAGATAGATCTTTTTTTAAGCTTACAAAATAAAGTCAACTTAGAGAACAAAATCACAAAAAGTAAAATTTATGAGTTTATTATGCACCTTTTATCCTCAGAGCTTGCAAAGATACTAAGTCCAAACAAAGAAAAAGAGCTTCTTGCAAATTTTATGTATCAAATTTACAGAGAAAAAGTAATAATTACTGATGATACAAATGAGACAAAAGATGTTCAGGTTTACACTGCAATAAGACGCGCATTTACTAAGGAAGATCTCCCCTTACTCAGATACAACTTATTTCTGCAGATTTTTGGTGATGTACAAAAAGACAATTTAAGCAAAATTGCAGAAAACTTTGCAGAAGGATATAAAGAGATCGAAAGGCAACTTAATTACCCTCTTAAAGATAAAATCTATACTTTTATAAAAAGACAAAGCATCCCCTTTTTTATTCTTGAGGATGTGTTCAAAGCTCATAAAGGAAAAGATAAAGAATTAGTTTTAAATGTCGAGGAATTTTCAATTGCTGTTTTAAATTCCTGCCAAGATAGGTACAGCGGAATAAAGATGAAAGTGAAAAGAGCAATTATGCGGGGGGTAATTTTTATATTTATTACCAAAGCAATTATTGCTCTTGCAATTGAGGGGACTTTTGAGAGTTTTTATTATGGCAGAGTACTTTGGGGTTCTCTTTTTTTGAATACACTTATCCCCCCTACTCTTATGGTACTAGTAGGGTTAACAATAAGGACACCTGGAAGAGATAATTCTGTAAAAATTTTAGAAAGAATAAAGCAAATAACTTATAACCCTACTACCCTAACTCAAACTTTAGTTGTTAAAAAAGCCCCAACTGCTCTTAATCCAATACTAAGTGCTATATTTATTCTTCTTTGGCTTTTAGCTTTCTTTTTAAGTTTCGGTTCAATTGTCTATATATTAACCTTTATTGGATTTAATTTTGTAAGCCAAGCAGTTTTTATTTTCTTTTTGGCTATCGTTTCTTTTATTTCATATAGAATTGCTCAAACAGCACATATGTATACAATGTCTGATGACAAACAAAGTTTGAAAACAATATTTTTTGATTTCCTGTTTATGCCAGTTATTTCTGTTGGTCGTGATTTAACTGAAAATATTTCAAAACTCAATTTATTTTTATTTGTTTTTGATTTCATAATAGAAGCACCCTTTAAAGGAATTTTCGCTTTTTTTGAAGAATGGTTTCTTTACCTTAGAACTCAAAGAGAAAAACTGGGTTAATATGAGAGCTTCTTTAAAAAGTCCTAAAGTGTTAATGGTTATCTCTTTAGGATTAATTTATGCAAGCGCCCTTTATAAATACCCTCAAATAGAAACGTTTCTAACTTTAGTTTACTCAGTTGGGTTTTGTGCTATTTTTGACCTTTTATTTACCTTTATAAGAAGGAGGCAGTTTTTTGTTCCTTGGGCTGCTTTTGTATCTGGTCTAATAATTGCTTTAATTGCTGATCAAAACGCTTTGTGGTTTCAAATACTTGTAATTTCTGCCTTATCTATGGGAACAAAAAATTTCTTAAGAATAGACGGAAGACATATTTTAAATCCCGCTGCATCAGGGTTAGTTTTAGGAGGTTTGATATTTGGATTAGGGATAAGTTGGTGGGGTGTTTCATTTCAGAGTATATCTACTAAGTTTACCATTGAAAATTTTATATTTTTTTTAACTTTGCTTTCCCCGCTAATTGTCTCTTTCTTTAAACTAAATAGATTTGGGAGTATCCTTACGTTTTTTATTACCTATACCTTTTTAACAGTTTTGTTTTTTGGAAATTTTTCTATTAATTCTTTTTTTAATTTATTCTTAAACCCAGGAACTATTTTTTTTGCTTTAGTAATGTTGCCTGAACCAATGACTTCTCCTTTGAATTTAAGAAGACAAGTTTTTTTTGGAGGGTTCATTGCGCTGATATCACTTGCTCTTACGTTTGCGCTAGTAAATCACGCACTTCCTGGTAGGACCTTTGTTCCAGACATTTTAGCAACCACCTTGCTTTTAGGAAACCTGATTTTCTTTAGACAAAGGTAATTGAACCTACAATCCCGGTTTGGAATTACCTTGACAATCCGGGATTGGAAAGCTAATTAAAAAAGGTACTTGTCAGAGAATCTTGCTCCCATTCCTGGATCATTAGGGATAATTTTTTTAACCACTTGTTCCTTTCTTAAAAGTTTTATTAACTTTTCTTGATTTTTCTTCTCAATGATCAAGTGGATATCCTGCCCTGTATTAACAGTAAAATATACTGGCAATCCTTCATTTCTTAAAAATCTTACTTTCCTCATAATCTCAACAGTTCCTGGTAACCAATATAAAAGGGATGGGGTTTGCGTAAGCATTATTGCATGAAGCTCTAACGCTTCCTTTTCTATTAACTCCCCAAATTCGCCAAAGTTTTTCTCCTTAATTAATTCTTTTAGTCTTTTATTTTTGTCTCTCATCCCTTTAACTCTTACCTTTTGAAAAGGACTGGAGGATGCTTTTCCCATACCAGCTGACGTTGCAACCTCTTTCTTCCCACTTGACACAACAGCTACAATATCAACTATGTCCCAATAATCTGGAGGGAAGATTGTTTTAGCAAAAGATTCCTCAGATGTATTTCCATCAAGCCACTCAACAAATCCATCTGGAATAGATCTGCAAGCTGAGCCTGAACCTTGCCGAGCTAAAACACTTAACTCCTTCTCAGAAAGATCTAAACCAGCTGCAACAGCTCCTGCTAAAGTTAATGCTGCGAATCCAGATGCAGAAGAGGAAAGTCCAGTTCCTTTTGGAAAATTATTAATGGAAACTACTCTTGCTTTATCAGAAATTTTGGCAATTTTTCTAATTCTATCTAAATGTTCAACCGCTCTTGACTCCTCTCCTTTTTCAATCTCACCATTAATACTAACAGAATCCTTTTTAAACTTAGGAGAAAACTCAACAGTTGTGGTTGTAGTCAAATTTGACAAGCACATGGCAATACTACCATTTTCAGGAAGTCTTAGTTTCTCATCTTTTTTACCCCAATATTTTGTTAATGCTATATTACTTGGGGCAATTGCTGTTGCTTTCACTCTACTCTTACCCCTTCTGCATTTGGCTTTACTTTTACTATCTCTCCTCCAGATTTTTTAATTGCTTTTTCGACAGCCAATTTTTTATCTTTTGGTGCAAGAGCTATCATTGAGTCTCCACCACCACTAGACATTTTAGCTCCATAAGCTCTTGCATTTTTTGCAGCATAGAGCATCTCAGAAAGCTTAACATCAGAAACTCCTAAGGATTCTAAATACCCATGATTAAAATTCATCAACTCACCTAATGCTTCCCATTTCCTGTCATTCTGAGCTTGCCCGCCCTGAGCAAGGCCGAAGGGCTTCAGAATCTTATTTACATTTTCCACTATTTTTGTAATAGAGTCATAAATCCCATCAACTACTTTTGGATATTTATCTGAAAGTTTCTTAACCTTATCAATCATAGCTACTGTATCTATTTTTTTTCCAGAATAGCCTACAATTAAATCCATACCTTTAGCATTTATTGGCTTTATTATTTTGCCACCTGTCCAATAATAAATAGTTCCCCCATAAATTGCTGCTGCTACATCAAACCCGGAACCTTTACCTTGAACATCTAAAACAGTTTTGTATGAAATCTCAAAAATTTGTTTACTGGAAATACTTTTAGATAACATTTGGGATAAACCAAAAATTGTACAAACTGTAGAAGCAGAGGAAGATCCAAAACCATACTTGCTAGAAAATTCACTCTTTGTAGTTACTTTAATTCCTCCTTTGAACGGGTATTTACTAATAAAATTTAAAACCGCAAGTTCAACAAATTTTGCTCCTTTAGGAATATCCCCTTTTCCTAAATCTTTCATAGGCTTTTTGTAGTTTTTAATATCTACATCAGGAGCATTAAGAATAAAAAAATCCTCATCTAATCTTTCAAGTGTTGCTTTCATTCTTTGATCTACTGCTGTAACAATACAAGGCCTGTCATAAACCACAGAATGCTCGCCGTATAACATTAATTTACCTGGTGCTGAAACTGTTACTTTAGATTTCATGCAGCCTTCAATATTTCTCTAGCTAGATTTTCTGCCCATTTACCTCTTACATAGTCTAGCGCCTGACTTTTAAACTTTCTTGCATAACTACCTTTAGGTTGCCAATCTCTTAAAACCTCTTCCAAATTTTTATTTCTCCATTTACTGCTAAAAAATAAAACTATTTCCTTTGCAGAACTTATTCCATCACTGCTTGGTGTTTTTAATAATTTATCAGTTAATCCGCTAAACTTAATGATTGTGCTTCTATACTCTTCAACTTTTTCAGGATACTTTATCCCCCTTGCCTGAAGAAGATTTGCTCCTTTTTCATTTCTTGTTGCTAAAATTGATTGAGCTATATCTTCAATTGTCTCAAAACCAATTGCCCTTGCAACTGAAGCAACTAGTGCTCTTTGTCTTAAGAACAAGGGCTTTAATGCAATTTGTATGTCTTCTGGATAAATCGACTCAGGTGTGACATGTGTCAGTCTGATAATACTTTCATAAACAAAAACTTTTAATCTGGCTGTAGGATTTATTGGATCAAAATGAAATTCTCTAAGATCACCCTCTTTTTCATCTTCCATTCTTTTGCCGGAAACAAATAATGATCTTCTTATTCCAACTGGTGTAGGATCTATTTGTTCAAACTTGTCTGCTGTGAATAATATAGCTCTGGCTCTGGATGGAAAATTCTCTCCAATTTCTCTTACTTCTCTCCAAGGTGACTCCCCGTGACGTGCCACAGCTTCTTGTACGGCTTTTCTTTGATCCTCAGAAGTAAGCAACCTACCTGAATCATTTAGATCTTCTAACACACCTTTTGCTATAATCGCACTTTGCTCGTTATCTCTTTTTACATTTGCTTCTTCTTGACCAGAAGTTCTAATTACATCATGGAGTTTTAATCCCACTCTTAAGGCTAATCTTTCTTCATTGGATAACTCCCATTTAGCTGCCAAAGCATCGCCCAAAATTGTAGCATTATTGTGGTGCAGTGTCCCATGAGCTGAATCTAATCTGCCTCTTGTATGTTTGTTAAATTCTAAACCACAGGTTTCATCAATGGTTTTTATCTGCTCTGGAGTAAGTAGTTCTAATTTTGCCATTTTATGTTAGTTAACACCCTCCGGGTGATTTAGCTTGACACCCTTTCTTTTCTTAATCCCTCTCCGCCTAATTTTATTTTAACACTTTTCCAGTTCTCCTTTTTTGAAAGAGTTTCCAGTTTTTTTGGATTTTTATGATAGGCTAAAAGCATTCCAGAGCCTTCTGAGATTCCTCCTCCTCCCATAATTTTTCCAGCTCCTCCTATTTTTTCTATTTCTCTTATTATAGATTTAGCAATTTTTCCAACAACTCCTAATTTTTCCAAATTTTTCTCTCCTAATCTAATTACTTTTATTAATAAGTCTTCATTACCTTCTTTTAAAGCTCTTGCAAGATCTTTGACTAATTGCTCTTGGTGATCAAATAGCTTGACAACTCGGGGTTGGAAGTCTATTGACAAGTCGGGATTAGGTTTGCTTGATTTATAAAGTTTAGCTTTAACTTTAGCTACCATTTCTGCAGTGCTTTCCACTGGTTTGCCTGAATCTATAGTTAAAAAAGGCTTAACTCTAGGGTGAAGGCTAAAAGGTAAAGGGCTAAAAATTTTTAAATAATCAGCTTCCTTTCTAAACCAGATAAATCCCCCCTTTACTACTGTAGTATTATCTCCTCCAGAAGGGTTTCCGTTAAAAACTTTGTCGCATTCGTAGGCTAACTCATTGATTAAATTTAAATCCCAGTCAATTTTTAAAAAAGTTAAGAGGGAAGCAAGATATGCACTTGAGGAAGCAGCAGATGAACCCATCCCAGCTCCAATAGGGATTTGAGATCTAATGTCTGCAGTATAAGCAGGTATTTTTTTTAGCTTAAATTTATTTTTAACAACATTCTCTACAGTTTCACGCAGTCTTTTAACCTCTTTTGAGCTATCTTTTGAAGCCGATGTTACACCTCGGAGGTGTGATATTGTAACAGCAATCCGCAAATTTGTTGCTGCTAAAAGTGCGGGTTTGCCATGAACTACTGTGTGTTCACCTAAAAAATGAATCTTCCCAGGAGCAGAATATGTTATTTTTGAGTTTTTATTCATAGACCTTAGGCAGGTCTAACCTTTATAGTATAGTCAATAACTGACTCAGGTTCAAATGAGCCTACTCTTCTTACTACAGTTTCCACTTCTAGGCCTATTTTTAAATCCTCTTCTTTTACATCTACAATCTGCACAGCACTTCTAGATTTATCTTCAAATTCTACAATTCCACTAAAATAAGGCGCTTCATGTTCAAAGCCTGCTGGTGCAGCATAAATCTTTGTCCACACCAAAAGTTTGCCTTTTTTATTAAAGCTACTGTGCAGTTTTTTACTATCTCTCCAATTTTTTACTGGTGAGTTATTCATCTTTGCAAAATGGTCACAACTACTGTTGCTCCTGTTCCTCCCACATTTTGCGCAAGCGCAGCCTTTGGATTATCTACCTGCCTTTTTGAGGCTGCACCTCTCAGCTGCAAGGCTAGTTCTACAATTTGCTTCACACCTGTTGCACCAACTGGATGACCGCAGGCTTTTAAACCTCCTGATGTATTAATAGGCATTTTCCCACCAAGTCTTGTGTGTCCTCCTTCAACAAACTCTCCTCCCTCACCTTTTTTACAAAATCCTAAATCCTCCAGAGCCAAAATTTCAGCAATTGTAAAACAGTCATGAACCTCTGCTACAGAAATATCTTTTGGAGAAATGCCAGAATTTTCATATGCTTTTTTAACAGCAAGTTCAGTTGCTTTAAGTTCTGTTAAACTATCTCTCCCTGATAAACCTAAAGTATCTGTTGAGACCTCACTTGCAGATATATAAACATTACCACTTTTATAATCTGAGGAAAGAAGTATTGCTGCAGCTCCATCAGTAATTGGAGAAGAATCCAGAAGTGTTAGGGGTTCAGCAATCATAGTACTACTCATTACTTTCTCCACATCTATACTAAAAGGATACTGTGCATTTTCATTCAAAGATGCATGGAAATGGTTTTTTACACTTACAGAGGCTAAATTCTTACTTGTTGTTCCAAACTCGCTCATATGCGCTTTTGCAAGCAATGCATACAACCCTGGGAAAGTTAAACCTGCTGACCTTTCATCTTCTGCCCCAGCTCCCATTAACAGTTTGCTTATTTCATTTGAAGGAAAATCAGTCATTTTTTCTGCTCCTACAACTAAAATATTTTTGTACTGTCCAGATTGAATAGAATTAGCTGCCAAATGAATTGCTAGCCCACCTGAAGCACAAGCTCCCTCAACCCTAAAACCAGGAGAATTAATGCCTAGTAAAGTTGTTACTAGCGCTCCTAAATGCTCTTGATTAGCCAAAGACCCATAAAGCATATTTGCTACAAAAACCGCATCAATTTTTTTGCTATCCAGATTTGCTGACTTTATTGCCTGAGCTGATGCATCTAAAATCAAATCCTCTAATGTTTTATCCCAAAGTTCTCCAAACTTTGTAATTCCAACTCCTTTAACTGTGACTCTCATTTTGTCATTGCGAGGAACGAAGCGACGTGGCAATCTCTAGATTAGATCCTTCGCTACGCTCAGGATGACAGATTAAATTTAGAAATTTTATTTAATCTGTCACCTCTCTCCTATATCACTCCTTTCATAGAATAAATTCTCTGGATATCGATATAGCCTATATAGAGTTTACTTTTTATCTGATCTGCAACTTTATTCTTATTATTTTTCTGAAACTCTTTAATTTCAGAAGTAACTTCAATATAGAAAGCATCAGATGAGGCTCCAGAACCATAGGAACAAAGGAAAATTTTATCTCCTGACTTGGCAATATCCAGTACTGCACCAAGCCCAACTAAAGAAGAGGCAGAATAAGGATTTCCAATATCTGTAACAGTAAAACCCGCCTCAATTTGAAGCGGGGTAAATCCGAGCTTTTTTGCTGCTTCTTTGGGAAATTTTCCATTTGGCATATGAAAAATAGCATAATCAAAATCTTTTGACTGCATTTTTGTTTTTTTAAGTAATAGTTTGGAAGCAGATATAACATGATGAAAGTAAGCAGGTTCACCAGTGAATCTTCCTGCATGTTCAGGATATTTTTGCCCATCCCTTCTCCAAAAATCAGGGGTGTTAGAAGTAAGGCTACAAAAATCTTTTATTTCGGCAACAACATTTCTCTTTCCGATTAAATAGCTGGCAGCAGCAGAGGAAGCAGTACATTCTAATATATCTCCTGGTTTAGCTTGTGCAACATCAGATCCTATTGCCAGACCAAAGTCTATTTTTCCTGATGCAACTAAACCATAGGTCAATTGAATCGCAGTTGTTCCTGCTTTACAAGCAAACTCCAGATCAGATGCTAGATAGTTATTTGGCAAGCCCAACATTTCAGCAACAGTTGAAGCAGTTGGGTTAACTGCATATGGGTGGGATTCAGATCCGATTAATATGGAACCGATCTTTTCTTTATCAAAATTTACATTATCTAAAGCCCTTATTGATGCCTCAAGTGCTAAAGTCGCCGTGTCTTCGTCAATTGATGCAACAGACTTTTCTGTCAACCCTAAGCTCTTTGATATTTCCTCACCTTCTCTTCCATGAACCTGCGCAATTTCTGAGACTTTAATCCTTCTTTTTGGAATATAAATGCCGTATGATGTAATGCCTATTTGCATAGATGTCATTTTGAGCGTTAGCGAAGAATCTAACTTTTAGATCCTTTGGCCAAAACCTCTCTTGTCACCTTTTTCCTCCTCTTCCTAATTTTTCATGAGCACAAGCTAAAGTCCCTTCTGCCAGTGATGCAGTTAAAGAAAGCTCCCCTGCTAAAACTGAAGCCCCAATAACCCTACTAAACTCAGACACTTTACTCTTTTCTGTTAAATTTAATATTTCCAAAGCTTCCCGCTGTGTAGGAAGTCTTGTTCCGCCGCCAACTGTTCCAACCGCAACTGCAGGTAAAAAAACCGAAAAATATAAATCTCCATTTTCTAAAACTTCTGCTGATGTTATTCCTAAACTACCTTCTGTTATGTGTGCCAGATCTTGACCTGTTGCCAAGTAGACTGCAGCAATAATATTTGCAAAATGTGCATTAAATCCTAAGCTTCCACTTAGGATTGAGCCAGTTGTGCTTTTTCTCAAGACCACATCAGTTATTTTTTCTGGGGTTGTTTTTAAAACACTTTCAACTATTTCCTTTTTGATGATTGCCTCTGCCCAAACTTTTCTTCCTCTCCCCTGAATAAAATTTAACCAGGCAGGTTTTTTGTCTATGTCAAAATTTCCAGCCAGTGAGACACACTCAAGATCATTTTTTTCTACAACTTCTTTCACAATCAGTTCTGTAGCTATTGTTGCCATGTTCATTCCCATTGCCTCATCAGTATTAAAGAAAAACTTTACAAACAAATTTTTACCAGAGAGCGCAAAATCAACTTTTAGAAGGCTTAAGTGTTTTGAAGTTTTTTTTGCAATAGAGTTTAGTAATTTAAAATTTTTTAAAATCCATTTCTTTGCTTTATCTGCCTGGTTTAAACTTCCTACTCTAAAAACAGGAGCCCTTGTAATACCAACAAACTCATCAATAGAAGTTACACCTAAAGAAAGAGAAACTGCTTTAGCTCCTCTTGAAATTGATGCAACCAAAGCTCCTTCTGTTGTTGCCAAAGGAATAAAGTATTCTCTTTTATTTACAATCAGAGGTCCTGCGACTCCTAAAGGAATATGCACAGACCCAATTAAGTTCTCAATATTTTTATTTTTTACTTCTTCCTCTGTGAAGTTAAAACTGGAGACTGAATCTAACTGAATCTTTAACTGATCCTCAACGAATTTTCTTCTATCCATACTGGACTTCATTTCTCTTAAAGAGACTTTGTCATCTGAGCTTACAATCCGGGATTGGAATTGAGTTGACAATCCGGGATTGGAGCTTTGAGCTTTGAATTTTGAGATTTGAGATTGAATCATATAAATGGCACTTTAAAAATTTGCAACTTATAAAGTAAATAGGAATATCCAAAAATGAGAGGCAAAACTACCAAAGATAAAAGAGTTATTTGTTTTGCATCAAGCAAAAGACCTATTCTAAGGGATAAATAATACAGGATTCCTTTCCAAGAAAAACAAGCAATAGAGAAAATCAAAAACAACCCTGAAAAAATTTGGCCTTGTAAGCTTAAAGTTCTTGGAGGGGGAATTAAGACGTAAAATATTGTAGTAATTAAAAACCAAGAAAGGGTTGGGAGAAGTGAGAAGGCCCAAAGAAGTGCAAACGTTGAGTAATTTGTTTTTGATGAAAATAACTTTGACAACCTAAAAATCAAAAATGATATAAATAAAAAGCTAAAAGAGATAACAAAACCTATCTTAAAAAAAGATTTTGTTAAAAATAAGGGGTTTGAAGAAAGAGATTCTTTAGCTAGGGTTGAAAAAAGAAGATAAATAAAAATTAAAAAGGCTATAAATGTTAAATGAAAATATGGCTTTTTTAAGGCGATCGTGCGAAAAGTAGCATATGGAAGCTGCAAAGATCCAAAAAAAAGTTTTCCAAACTCAAAAAACTGTCTTAAAAAAATTAGACTTAAGTCATTACTTAAACTAGTCACTCCCATAGGTGGTAAGAGTTTAGTCGTAAGTAATTTTAAAATCCTTCTTGGAGAATACTTACAATATGAACTAAAGAGATACCTGTCAAAATTTTAAACATCAAAATTGTAAAAATTGAAACAGGAATTATTACTCTCCATGGAGCTTCCTTAATATAAACGGAAACCGATTTATGAAAGGAATCTAAAATTCCAAACTCTTGAATCGGAACAGAGCTTACCTCAAGTTGTTTTTCTCTTAGCTTGTTTAAAAAAAGCTTATCTCTCATTTTCCTTTAAATATAATAACTTGTACTCTCTAGTAAAAGATGACCTTGCTCTAAAAAGCATTGACTCAACTGATTTTGCACTCATAAAGGTTTTTTTTGCTATTTGTCTGACTGAAAGTCCATCCATATATTTAAGCTTAATAATAGTCGAATAAATTGGTTTAATCCTTCGAAAAACTTCCTTTATTTGTTCTTTGGTTTCTTTGCTCGAAAACTCCTCTTCTGGACCAAGAAGTTTTGAAACTAAAGGAGTAATATCCTCAGGGAGTCTTGAGAATACAATCTGTTTTATTTTCTTTTTTCTATAAAAATCAATAATTTTATGGTTTGCAATTGAATAAAGAAAAGTAGTTAGGGAGGATTTAAAGGTAAAGTTTCTTAGAGCATCCAAACTTTGAATAAATACATCCTGCATTATTTCTTCTGCATCTTGGTAATTTGAAACTTTATTTATTATGAAATTTGAAAGTTTAACTTTGTACAATCCATAGTAAGCTCTTAGTGCTTTCTCATCACCCCCAAGTAACTTATCTACTAGTTCTTTATCAGACATCTTTAAAGTTTTGCTTTCTATTTTGATTTATTAACTAAATAATAGTATACAACAGGGATAAAAAATAACATAATTGTTCCTGAAAAGGTAAGGCAGGATTTAAAAGTGCAATAATTTTATAAGTTATCAGTTTCGCGTGTCAACGTGTAATCTTGAATTGAAACTTCATAACCTGTTATTCTTGATAAATGCCCTCAAAAAAGTTCCAAATGCTTATTTTCTCTTTAATCCTATTTTTTTCTTTTATTTATTTTTCTTATTTGGTTGCAAAGGAAAGATTTATTCAGTTTGATTTTGATACAACTGTAAAATTTCAAGATAAGCTTCCTAGACGTTTGGATTTTCCTTTCTCAGTCTTTTCAATAACAGGCCTGGCAGAATTAACAGCAGTTATATGGTTAATTATTTTTGTCTTAGTATTGATTAAAAGATTTTGGATTTCTACAATAGTATTTTTCCTCTCCTTTTGGATAGGGCTTGCAGTTGAAGTTTATGGAAAAATATTTGTGTTTCACCCAAGCCCTCCCCAATTTATGTACAGAGGAGTTTTGGATTTGCAGTTACCTCAGTATTATGTACACACAGATTATTCCTACCCTTCAGGACACGTCTACAGAACTGCATTTTTGGTCTCTTTTCTTTTAAGCTGGGCTTACATTAGAAAGTCTCAATTCACTTTAGCTATTTCTATGATGATTCTAGGCATATACCTTTTATTAATGATTATCTCAAGAATCTATCTGGGAGAACACTGGACAACAGATGTTATTGGCGGTGCACTGCTTGGTATTTCTTTTGGTCTTTTCTCAGGAGCCTTTATTCCTACTAAACAAAAGTTGACTTAAAATTTTTTTGCATCTATCATAATTAAACTTTAAATATGCGTATTGCTATTATAGGAACAGGATATGTTGGCTTAGTTACTGGAGCTATTTTTGCTGATTTTGGAAATAATGTGACTTGCATTGATATTGACAAAGATAAAATAAAATCCTTAAAGAAATCAAAAATCCCTTTTTTTGAACCGAGTTTAGCAGAGATTGTTAAAAGAAATCTTAAAGAAGGAAGGCTTTTTTTTACAACAGATTATTCAAATGGAGTCTCAAAGTCCGAAGCTGTTTTTATATGCGTTGGTACTCCTAAAAAGCAAAATGGCGAGGCTGATTTAAAATACGTCGAGGATTCCCTAAAAGAAGTACTTAAATATATTATCAAGAAAACTTTAATTGTTATAAAAAGCACAGTTCCTGTAGGGGCAGACGAAGGCTTTGAAAAATTGGTTCCAGACAATCTAAAAGATACAGTTCAGTTTGCTTCATGTCCAGAATTCTTAAGAGAGGGTTCGGCCGTTGAAGACGCAGCTCACCCTGATAGAGTAATCATAGGTACAACGAGTGAGTATGCAAAAAAAGTCCTTGAGGATCTCTATAGACCTTTTGATTCAAAAATATTATTTACAGATCTGCGTTCTGCGCAAATGATTAAATATGTCTCCAACTCATTTTTAGCAACAAAAATCTCTTTTGCTAATATAGTAGCTAATCTTTGTGAAAAAGTTGGGGCAGATGTTGAAGATGTGCTTGATGGTGCAGGAATGGATAAAAGAATTACTCGAGTATTTTTTAACCCCGGTGTGGGTTATGGTGGCTCTTGTTTTCCAAAAGATGTATCAGCATTTATATCCATTTTTGAAGAATATGGTTTGGATGCTTCGCTTTTTAAAGCTGTTGAGGATATAAATAAAAGGCAGGTAGACCTTATCGTAAATAAAGCTAAAAAGATTTTAGAGGATTTAAGAGACAAAAAAATAGCTGTTCTGGGCCTTTCATTTAAACCTGAAACTGATGACTTAAGAGAAGCCCCATCTTTAAAAATAATAGATAGACTTCTTAAGGAAGGAGCTAAAATTTCAGCTTTTGATCCTGTTGGAATGGAGAACACAAGTAAAATACTCGGTAATAAAATTAAATATTCAAAGGATGCATATGAAGCTGTAACTGGAGCAGATCTAGCCATCTTAGTAACAGAATGGAATGCGTTTAAAGAACTTGATTTTAAAAAAGTTGCTGATTTGATGAAAAATAAAGCAATAATTGATGGAAGAAATATTTATAATCCGGAAGCTATCAAAGCTTTAGGATTTATCTACTCAGGCATTGGTCGCAATTAACATTTTTTGGAACATTCCCTTAATTCTGATAAAATACCCTTAAAGCTTGCCCCCGTAGTTTAACGGATAAAACGATTCGCTTCGGACGAATTGACTGAGGGTTCGATTCCTTCCGGGGGCGCTTAAAAGGAGGTGGAAGAAATTATGCAGGATGAGGACAAAAAGCATAGAGTAGTTAAAGAGTCTGAAATGACAGGAGACGAAGATGTAAGTGGTTCAATGGCAAATCCTGAGTCAGATGATGATGTGCTGGACTCAATTCACAAAATGGGACTTTATCAAAAAGCTAACGAAGAGCACCCAGAAGAATTGGGATTAGGAGAGCAAGTTGATAAAGCAGAAAAAATACATCAAAAAGAAGATTGAACGACTTTTAGCCAAAATTTAGGTAGTTTTTTTAAGAAACTTTTTCGCAGACTCCCTTTGTGCAAACATATCCACATTCCAAGTATGATTAATTCTTTCGGGTAATATTCTTTCCCATTCACCTCTTTCATTGTGCAAACTTTCAGGAGAAGGATGTTTTAAAAAAGTTGTAAAAACAAGAACGCGATCATCAAAACTAATCTCTAATACTTCTGGTAAATTGGAGAGTTTCAAACCATGCATTTTATAAGCAGAAGAAGCAGCATGTGTCCATAGAGGCCACATTCCCCCGTTTTGATAGCTGCCAGGTGTATCCATAAAAAATCCGCCTATTGGAGGATGAACAAAATCTTCCTCAGGCAGATAATTTCCTTCGCTGTCTGTAATTACTCTAATATATGATTCTTTAGAATCTGGATAGAGCTCTCCAACAGAAAAACTCCTTACTGTCCTATCAACTATACCACTTTCCAACATTGCTTCACCCAATAAGGCTAACGACAAGTACTCCGGATATAGAGCTGACACATCTATCCATCCAGTCATACTACTTAGAGGTAATCTTCCTCCGTAAGGAGCGGATAGAGTTCTGTAACCTTCTGTAGCTCTTTCAAGAATCGATTGATCTGTAATAATTCCAAGTCTGTAAGCAGCCTGCACAGCTACAGCAGCCAAACCCTGTTTATAGGCTACAACATCTCCAATAGGGAGTATCAGCTCATCCGCCCAATAAGATCTACCAGGGGTTCTGTTACGCACCACAGTGCCTACTCCCACTAAAGCCTCATCATCCATAAGATTAACAATATAACTCGAAGCTTTTTTTGCAGCTTTTATTATCCTATCATCGAGTTTAACTCCGTGTTCCTCTTGAGCTATAAAAGCTAGAATTGGATAGTAGAACGTAGACTCATCGTCAAGTGTAAACCCACCTTTTCTAAATGCAAATCTTGAAGTAGGAATATAGCCTGTAATAGGGTCTTGAACTTGCTCAAACATATTTAAAACCATAGTATCAAAGACTGCCGAGTTCGCAAATCTGCTGCAAAGAAACGCATCTCTAAAAAAAGTATCCCTATGGAACCTCGAAGGAGCAAACACTACTTTATCACCCCAAGCTAACGTATTTCTCCTTAATAGCCGTGCAGCCTCATAATCTGATCTTGTCCTAGTATTTAGTCCGCGGCGATCTAAATCTTCTATTAAATGTCGTGCATCTCCTGTTGCAAGCATACCACCAGTTGCCCTAGCCAGTAGAAATTTAGCTCTGCCCGAAGCTTTCTGAAAAACACTTTCAGAAGCAACTTGACCTACTTCTAGGTATTCCATAAGGAAGTAATATAGGTCTAAAATAATGGAAAGTCAAACTCTATTATTGGGAGAGTAACTATTTTTTGGTAAAATAAGCTTTACTCATGGCCCCGTAGCTCAGTGGTAGAGCAGGAGACTCTTAATCTCTTGGTCGAGCGTTCAAATCGCTCCGGGGTC
>CAYWKL010000013.1:0-26109 GCA_964459095.1 uncultured Gammaproteobacteria bacterium | reverse complement strand
TTCTCCCTAAATTTCCAAAAATATGTAAAAAAGCTACTAAAACCAAAGCAGTTTGAAAATCAACAAAAAGTAGAGCTAAAGGTAAAAAAATTGTAGAAGAACCAAATCCCACTATTGTTCCAACAACTTCAGAAAAAAATGCTGCAAGAAAGAAAAATATACTCACAAGATTAGTTTATCATTAAGGGGAGGAATTTTTTAGCAGGGGTGACAGGACTCGGACCTGTAACCGACGGTTTTGGAGACCGTTGCGCTACCAGTTGCGCCACACCCCTATAGATGCTAATTTTACCAAATTTAAGTTTAGGGATAAACATTAAAGATTGGAGATAATCTTAAGTTTGCCAAAAAACTTTAAGCTTAATAGTCTCTTGTCCTCTGTTAAAAATAGATCACACTCAGCTTCAGTAGCAGAGTGAAGCTGAATATTGTCTTCTAAATCGTTGGTTGGGCCCTGTAACGCCTTATTAAGAACATTTTCTGTTAAAGGTACTTTCCCAAACTGTTCCTGGAGCTTATTCACTTCTGGATCCGGGACTTTTAATTTACGGGCATAAAATAAAATATGAGTTGAAAGAGGTGAGATAAAAAGTAGGTGTTCTTCTAGAGGTTTCCATTTCTCCTTTGCTCTTTTTGTAATATCAATATAAAAATTCGTATCAAGAAAGATTCTTGCCATGCTTTTTCATCATCGCTTTTCTGTACCCTATCTCTATTTGTCTTGGAGTAAGTCTGGGAAAGTTAAGTTTATCGACGATCTTCGAAAATTTATCAGGATTAAAAGGCTTTGGGTCATAAATTTTAGGCCTAATTTCACCTACAATCTTTGATCTATGAATTAGGTCAACTGAACGTCCTTCTTGTAAAACTTTTACCAGCTCTTTTGACTTAGTTCTAAGTTGGGTGGTAGTAATAGTTTGCACATTTTAAATATACATTTAAATATACATTTTGTCAATTTGGAGCCTGGTATTTAAAATTCTAGTGGAGTTTTTTGACTTCGTTATGAATAGTAGATTTTCTGCAGTGTTTGCAGTATTTATTCAAAGATAGTCTATCCTTAGTATTGACTGTATTTTTGCTTGTAACATAATTTCTGTTTTTACAAACAGAACATTCAAGTCCAAATATTGATCTATTATCTTTTTTTGCCATGGAAGAAATTATATATTAGTAATTGTTTGCATGCAAGGCTAAACTGGAAAATTTATTTTAACGCCTTCTTGGTTTATCTTTTTTTCAACTTCTAAAAGTTCTTTAAAGCTTTGGTCAAAATTTGAGAGTTTAATGATTTTCACATCTTTTAAAAAATAAGGATCAACATATCTAAACTTTTTCCTCATAAATATGAAAGGCTTTTTCGGATTAAATTCCAAACTCATAGATTTAGAAAGAATTTTAAAAATTTTGTTAATATCTTTATCGTTGGAATTTTTTAATTTATTCAAAATATGCAAATCATTGATATAAAAATCTTTTCTATTTAAGATTTTCTTTTTTAGCGCAATTTTTAATATTTGAGAAAAAAGAAAGTATCTTGTAATAGTATCTTTTCCACCCCAATGCAAACTTTGAAGTTTTAAAAAATTTACTGCAAAAAGTTTTGCTGAGGGTTTATTTTTAAAAACCATCCGGTTGTCTCTAGTTGTTAAATTCTTAATGCACTCTTTAACAATACTTTTATCCAACCAGTGATGAAATTCCCTTAAACCATAATCCACTCTATCTGCGCAAAGTTCTGGAGAAGGTCTTTCAAGTAATCTAAACTTTTTTACATTAACTATTTTTTTATAGTCTAAATTGTATTTAATTAAGATCTTTGGTATTTCTGATTTTAGAATAAATCTTTTTAATATTTTATCTTGATAATCTTCTTTTTCAGGATTTCCCCAAACCCAATCTACTAAATGAGAGAAAGCAGTATGAGACACATCATGTAAAAGTCCTGCAATTTGTTCTTCTAAACTTGCGTTTAATCTTCTTAATAAAAGCATTACTCCAACCGAGTGTTCAAATCTGGTAAAACCCGGAAATAAATAAAGCTTTCTAGGAAGTCCAAATTGTTCAATTCTTTTTAATCTTTGAAGAGAGGGAGAATTTATAAGTTCTATTAATACATGTTCTTTAATCTCAAATTTTCCAAAAACAGGATCACTAAGTTTCATAGGGAGCCGGTGACGGGGATCGAACCCGTGGTCTCTTCATTACCAATGAAGTGCTTTACCACTAAGCTACGCCGGCATGATTGGAGCCGACAGCTGGATTTGAACCTGCGACCTGCTGTTTACAAAACAGCTGCTCTAACCACTGAGCTATGTCGGCACAATGACAATTTTACTTTACAGCTCAAAAAAAATCCACGCACACTTTAAGTGAGTGGATATATATAATTTAGGACAGATAATTTCTGCCTACTTGGTCGTTTTTTTAAAGCTTTTCCCCCCAAAATATAAGGTGGGAACCCTAAGTCCGATACTCTTTGGGCAGCGGACTCTTTAAGGTCGTCCCAATCGTTTGAGACAGTAAGTGAGGAAAAATTGCCTTAAAATGTCAAACGTGCCAGTAGGCAAAGACGTACCATTCGGTGCATCTTGCGGCTTTTTTGAGCCATCTACTTTGTGCTTGTTCAGCACACTTTTAGGGTAGCAAAATTGTAGGGTTTAGTCAAGATATTAAAGGGTTAATTGAAGCCTAAGAAGCCCCTTGAGATATCAACAGTTGTTCCTAAAAATGCCCCTAATAAACTTCCTCCTCCAAAAGGAATAATCAAAAGTGCCAGTAAAATTAAAAATCCATACTTTTCAATTTGCTGGTAATTTCTGGCTGCATCATAAGGGAGCAGTGCCACTGCGATTTTTGATCCATCCAGTGGAGGGATAGGGATCAAATTAAAAATTGCTAAAAGCAAATTTATTGTGACTGCAAAATAGAGTATTTCAAGCCCAAGCATAGTTGGGTAAACTGCATTTAATATATGAAATAAAACAGTTGCTACTAAGGCTAATCCTAAGTTAGAAAGAATTCCTGCTGCAGAGACGAAAATTTCCCCTCTTTTTATATCCTTAAACTTTAAAGGGTTAACTGGGACGGGTTTTGCCCATCCAAAAAGGATTGGGGAGCCTGAAATAATTAAGAGAGCAGGAAGTAAAACAGTACCAATTGGGTCAATATGGGGAATAGGGTTTAAAGTTAATCTCCCTTGGCGCTGAGCTGTGTCATCTCCAAATCTTAGAGCAACTAAGCCGTGCATAACCTCATGCACTATAACTGAAAAAAGTAAAACTACTATAGATAATGCAAATCCTTCAGGACTCATAGATTCCATAAATCATACATCATAAATCCTAAATCATCTACTATAAAAATTTAGGTTGAGATTCAAGGCTTTTTATGATATATTTCTATCCATGCTTAAATGTAGTAATTGTGGAAAATCCCCAAATAGAGTTTCTTGGTCAAGGCATAAAAAAGGTTCCTCTGGTGCAACTGAGTGGCCTTTAAGAGCCCAAATTACCAAAAGGACCCAAACCCCAAACCTCCATGTATTTAAAGGTAAAAAATATTGTACAAAATGCTTGAGGATAGCTAAAAAGGATTTTCTGGGAAAATTTAAAAGAGCTCCTGAAGCTCCTCAAGCTGTAGTTTAAATTTCTTTGATTGGAAAATCTGGATAGCCATTTAGGAAATCTTTTAACTTAGTTTTTTGCTTTCCTTCCATCTGGATAAGAATAGATCCTTCTCCGGCATTCGCCGGATCAGGATGACTAGAGGGAGGTAAAAATTTAACTACTTTGCCATTCCAAAGTGTCCAAACCCCTGGCCAAGGATAGTATGCCCTAATCATTCTATCTAATTTTTCAGGAGGTAGAGGATTATCAATGTTAAAATATCCAGACTCTTTTTTTATCCGGGTACAATATGAAGCTATAGCGTGATCTTGTACCAAGAGTTTGATTTTTCCAGTGACAAAATCATCCAGAACTTTAGGTAAAACTTCTGCAGCCTCTTGGGACATTTTTTTACTCAAATTCTCATAAGTATCCTTATCTGATATACTAATCTTCTTTGTAAAAAGTATGGGCCCATGATCTAATTTTTCATCCATTAACATTATTGTTATCCCAGTAACTTTGTCTCCATTTAGAATTGAACTTTGTATTGGAGATGCGCCTCTGTATTTTGGAAGCAGCGATCCGTGTACATTAATACCTCCAAGAGTAGGAATCTTAAGATAATCTGCTAGCAGAATTTGTCCATACGCTACTACAATAAAAATTTCAGCTTCTAAAAGTGTGAAGTGGTTTTCCATAAATTCCTTATCTAACTTGGTAGGTTTTAAGGTAAGAAGATTATATTTTAAAGCAACCAAAGCTACTGGGGATTGCCTATTAACTTTCTTTCTTCCAGCTGGTTTATCAGGATTGGTAACAACTGCTTGTATACTATATCTTCTAAAGTTCACGCTTGCACCCCCGGGGTGCAAAGCTAAGTTTTGGGGAGGATTTTGGGTAAACAAAATTAATTTTTCTAATATATAAGCACTGAATTCTGAAGTTCCAAAATAAACAATTGAGATTTCATCGTGAGTATTTTGTTTCTTGAGAAATTTTTTTAAATCTTTTTCTTGATTTAGAAACAAAGGGTTTAACTTAAGAGTTTGTGGAATAGGAAATGGGGTAGGAAAAAGATTAGTTTGCTTATTCTTAAATCTTAAATTATTAATCATAAGATCCTTCGATTATACTTAAAGGTTACACTAAAGTGTCATCTCTTCAAAAATATCTGCACCAGCTCTATCTTTTCCTACAACTTTAAACATTCTAGAGCCCTGTTCCAAAACTTTGTCTACAAAAAGTCTGCCCTCTAAATGTTCACACTCATGTTGAAAAATCCAAGCCTCTATTCCAGTCAAACTTAAAGTTATGATATTTCCATTCTCCTGAACAAACTTAACCTTTATAGTGGTTGGCCTTTTAACCTGCCCGTAATAATTTGGAATAGAAAGACACCCTTCAAAAAAAACTTTTGTTTTTTTACTGTAGGACAAAATTTCTGGATTAAAAACCACTCTAAAATTATTGTCTTTTGTTTTCATTACAAACATTTTTTCATCTCTTCCTATCTGGGTACTGGCTAAACCCACTCCCTCGGGATCTGTGTAGGATTTGGTTACCTTAATCATCTCATCTGCAATTTTTAAAAGTCCATCTGAAATATTTCTAACAGGCTTGGTTTTTGTTCTAAGTCTTGGGTTAGGAGCTAGTACTATATCCATATTATTGGACAATTTTGACATAACCTTATTTTTTCTACAAGCTGATCTGAAAAAACTGGTATAATCATATTCTTATGAAAATTTATTTAGTTAGACACGGAGAAACAAATTTAAATGCTAAAGATGTCTATCAATTTCCTGATACCCTACTTTCCAAAACTGGTTTGAAACAATCTAAATCTTTAGCTAACAGGTTTAAAAACATAAAGGTAGACAAAATTTTTTCATCACCCTACAAAAGGACAATACAGACAGCTGAAATGATAAAAGATATAACAGGTAAGGATATTGAGTATGTAGAAGATTTGAAGGAGCTTACAAAACCGTCACAAATGATCGGTAAAAAGTACAAGGATCCAGAAATTGAAAGGATCAAAGAAGAAATTGCATCCCACACTAATAATCCAATGTGGCACTACTCAGATGAGGAGAATTTTTTTGATTTAGTAGGTAGGGCAAAAAGAATAATAAAAATGCTTGAGGATATGGAATACGGCGATGTAGTTTTGGTAATGCATGAAGGGATAATGAAAGTTTTGATTTCTGTTTTAATTTTCGGCAACAATATTACCCCTGAACTTTTTGATAAAATTTATTTCTTTTTAAGGATTAAAAATACAGGAATAACAGTTTTAGAGTTAAATAATGGAGACTTTAAGTTAATTACCTGGAATGATCATGCTCACCTTGGGTAATGTCAAATCTTAAATCTCAAATCGCAAATATTATGTACTTCTCCATTTCAGTTCCGACTTAGTCGAGAATCCTCGATTCCATCGGGATCGAAGAATAAAAAATATTGTTCGAGCGACAGTCGAGAACTACCTTACTTTCAAGTTTTGACTTTTGACATTTGGCCTCCGGAGGAGGGGCGTGTTGTTTTGAGTTCTTTCAGTTTCCACATAAAGACTTTGGCTTTAGATCTAGCAGCTGTGTAGCCTTTTGTAAATGTTAGAGCCTCATCTAAAACTTCCCTTGGGTACTCTTTTGCATATTTAATATAGAGGGAATAGTGTTTAGTATCCCTTAGGGATTCTGCTAAATATACCCCATAAACCTGGAATTCTTTAGATAAATTCTTTGGCCTATTGGGATTTTTCACCTCATCTAAAATTTTAGAGAGTTTTTTCACTTTTTTATCTCTTCCATTAATTTTAACCCATCTTTATCATTTGGGATAAGTTTAAGTACAATATCAGCCTGTTTTTTAGCTTTTTCTTTATCACCTTCACTTAAATAAAACTGCCCTAAACTTAAAATTGCTTCCCTATAGTTTGGTTTAAGTTTGATAGCTTTTTGCATCTCCTTTATAGCCTCATCCATCCTTTCTAAATTTGCCAAAATTAAGGCCTTGTTGTAGTAAAGTTTAGCGTCAGTAGGAGCTAAGTTTATAGATTCATCAATTGCATGAAGAGTAATTTGATTATATTTAGGATCAATGTTTGAGAGGGCATAATAAGTTCTTACTGCTGTTCTAAAAAGTGATAAATTCTTAGGGCTTAAGCTTAAGGACTTTTGAGTTTCTAGAATTGCTTGTTTTTTTAGCCTGCTTGATAAAGAAGCATCCTCAGTTGCAAGGGAGACAGATGAGGCAGCAGCTGCAAACCCAAGCTCACTTTTAAATAAAGGTTCATCTGGATTTAGAGAAACAGCATCAAAAAGCTCATTGTATGCTCTTCCAGGATTCCCTGCATTAGAGTAATTTACTCCTCTTGAAAAAATAGTATCAGCAGTCCAGATTTTAAAGATAGAGTAAAGGAAATATAGGGTTAAAGTTATAACAATAAAATAAATTATTGCCAAGGTTATAATTTTTACCATTCTTAAAATAGGGGATTTCTCTCCTTTAAAGTCTGGGATTGGAAACTTAATGTTGAAAGATCTTAGAGAGTCTGAGGACAAAAAAGAGAAAGCAGGGAACAAAAAGAAAAATAAAGCTATCATAACTACTGAGAAACCGAAGATGTTTTGAACTAAGAAGCTGGTATAAGATGCTAAGAGAGATAAAAGTACTAGATTCTTACTTTTTAGTTTTTTTAGTATAAATATTATAAAGGTTATAATCATTATACAGTAGGAAGCAAAACCTAACAGACCTGTAGTAGCCAGGTAATTTAAGTACTCATTGTGTGCTTTGTTATATAAAAAATCCCATTCAGAAACTAGATTGTGAGCAGCTGGTCTAAAGTTATAGTAAGAATAGGCAAAAGTTTCTACACCTGAGCCAAAAATTGGATAGTGTTTAAAAATTTCTAATGCTCCTTTCCAAACAATTAATCTAATTTGTCCAGATTCAGTTCCACCTGTTTCAAGTTGGGTAGAAGCTGAAGAAAGGGAAATAGTAGGTCTTGGAGGAGTAACTTGTTTTATTAACTTAAAATCTCCAGTTAGGGCAGAGCCAAAAAGAAGGTTAATAAGTAAAAAAATTGCTAAGATTGTCATTAGAGAACTAAATAACTTTAAGTTCACACCCTTGGGGTGCAAAGCTAAAACTTGTAAGACTATAAATACCCCAAGGCCTGCTAGAAAGCCTAAGGTGGCCCCCCTTGAATAGGTAAAAGTGAAAGCGAGGTAGTATGAAGCAAGTAGTATGGAGTATATAGTAAGGGAGAGTTTGGACTTTGCTGTTAAGATAAAATAGATACAGGGGAAAATTAGCATAGCCAGATATGCTGCTAACCAATTAGGCTGGCCTAAAGTGGCAAAAACCCTAGCCTGGACATCCTGCACCCAACAATTAGCGCCAAACTTACCTGTTAAAGCTACACAAGATGGGGAAACTCCAAAGTGCTCTGGTATAGCATATAAAGCTACAAGAAATCCTCCCCAAAGCATTGCTTTTAAAAATTTAAAAACATATTCTTTAGTAAAGTTGGAAACAAATGCGTAGTAAAGGGCAATATAAGAAATAATAGAGAGTAACCCTCCATTTGAGCGTGAATAATACCCCCAAATAGAAGTATGAGGATCTATAGAAAAAATTGTGGACAATATGTTAGCCAGTAGAAATAAAAGAAGAGGAATATCTAGAGGAGTACTTTTAATTGTCAGTTTCTTTTCCCTAATAGCCCTAATACCCCAAACTCCTAAAATAATAACAGTAAGCCCGTAAATAAAAAGCATTTTGTTATATTCAAATAACTCATAATTCCATGGTGTCCAAATTAGGGGGGTAAGAAAAAATAAAGCAAAAAAAGAGAAGGTTAAGATTTTTTGGGTCATAATAATACTTGGTAAATCTTAAATCATTGTGTTGTCTGGTGGCAACCTCTATGCTACACTCCAATTCAAATGTTCTCTAGGATTTGGAGTTTATTTTCCCATGATATTGCCATAGATTTAGGCACAGTTAATACTTTAGTGGCAGTAAGGGGTAAGGGAATTGTTATCAGGGAGCCTTCTGTTGTAGCAATCCACAAAAAAACTAAACAAGTTTTAGCAATAGGAACTGAGGCTAAAAGAATGGTGGGAAGAACACCTGCAGCAATTGAGGCTGTGCGGCCCTTGCGAGATGGAGTGATCTCTGATTTTGATACAACTGAAGCTATGCTTAGGCATTTTATCCAAAAAATACACTCAAACCCAAAATCTGGTTTGCGTCTTCCAAAAATCCCCAGGCCTAGAGTTGTTATAGGAATTCCTTCTGGGGTTACTGAAGTTGAATCCCGCGCTGTACAAGATGCAGCGCTTTCTGCTGGAGCAAGGGAGGCTTTTTTAATTGAGGAGCCTATGGCAGATGCTATTGGAGCAGGGTTAAGAATAGAAGAACCTGATGGGAATTTAATAGTAGATATTGGGGGAGGAACAACAGAAATAGCTGTAATTTCTTTGGGAGGGATGGTTTTAAATAGGTCACTTAGAGTAGCAGGAGATGAAATGGACCAGGACATTATCAATTATATGAGAATGAGATATGGGATGCTTATTGGTGAACGCAGCGCTGAAGAGATAAAAATTGAGCTTGGAAGTGCGTATTTATTACCAAAAGAAAAAGATTCAATAGTTAGAGGAAGGGAACTTGCAACTGGCCTTCCTAAATCCATAAAAGTTTCATCAGGCGAGATAAGAGAAGCTTTAAGCGGGACTGTAAATCAGATTATTAATGAAATTCACGAGGTTTTAGAGGAAACCCCGCCTGAGCTTTTGGGAGATGTTTTAGAGAGGGGAATAATAATTACAGGTGGAGGATCACTAATAAGAGGTTTAGATAAAAGAATTTCAGATGAGACAAAAATGCCTGTGTGGATTGCGGATGATCCGCTAACTACTGTTGTTCGCGGCTGTGCAATTTTACTAGATAATCTAGATCTCCTCTCAAGAGTTAAAGTCTCAGGGCATTTAAGGTAGAGTAAAGAAGAGGTGTAAAGCTAAATCACCCGGAGGGTGTAACATGATATTTGTAGGCAAATAAAGGATCAGCTAAAGCTATAGTTGCAACTTGGACTGCATCAGCACCTGCAGCTAAAAATCTATCCACATCACTAACTTCTACTACTCCCCCACAACCTAAAATCTCATATTTTAACCCAAGCTCTTTTCTTACTTTTGCTGCCCATTCAATGTGCTCTAAAGCTATTATTTGATCAGCTTTTCCTGCTACTCCTGAAGTTTTTCTTCCAGGTAAAATATCAGATCCATCTTTTGCTGTAACTGTTGAGGGGACTGCATTAATCCCAGAAACATAATCTAAGTTTTCTCCTCCTGAGGCAAAAACTTTTTTCATTTGCTCTTTGGATTTATATATCCCAAACTTAAATCCAATTGGAACACTTGGAAACATTCTTTTAAAGCGGGTTAAAGTATAGTTTACTAATTTTGCATTTTGGAACATTTCTCCTTCTTCTGGATTTTCTGTAACATTAGGACAAGCTAAATTTAGTTCTATAAAATCGGCACCATTTGTAGCAGCAACGCAGGCAGCGGAAAGTAAATCTGATGCTGTTTCAATAATTAATGAAGCGGGTACATTCTCTCCTAAAAGCACTGTACAACTTTTCTCTTTTTCAGAAGTTGTAGCTGTTAGGGAACAACCCAATATTTGCCCATCTGATTTTCCTTTAACTTGCTCTCTTAAAGTGTTTCCCCAGGTAGTCATATTTGGTGAAGGGTTACCAAAAGAGTTAGTAATGCTTAAATATTTTTTGAAATCCTCAGGATTTTTTGTAGCAGTTAGAGGTTTTCCAAATTCCTTTCTTTCAATCGGATGATCTATTTCAACTATAGCTATGTTTGGAACTTTGTTAGAAGCTCTGGGAACAGTGCGCATAGTTTTTTGAATTACCCCGCCAAAACCCATTTTGAAGAAAAAATCAGACCATTTCTTACCAGAAGAGCTGCCAGCTGCAATAATAATAGGGGAAATTAATTTTTTACCTAAAAATTTAAATTTTTTTTCTTTAGATAATGTGGGGAATTTTTTAGAAACCCAAATTGGCCCTCTATCAACCACTTTTTCCCAGGGCTTTTTAATATCATAAGCAAAAATAGGCTGTTTTGGGGAAATAAAGCTATTTGGATCAGGCAAATTTTTAGCCATTTGGTGCAATTTATGATCTTTAATGAATTTTGTCAATACATTCGGCTTAGTAACACCTCGGAGGTGTGATATTGGAATGTAAAACTGAAACGATACATCTTCTAGGTTTTTTAGCTTTGGCAACAAAATATTCCACGTAGACATAATTGTTACATAGTGGGGAAAAGTGATACACATGCATGCTATAGCTTATTTATGTATCACTCTAATTCTATATTGACACCACCTTTTTAAAAATATAAATTGCTTTAGATGAAATTTAAAATAGGTATTTTTGGCTCTGCCGAAGGGGATTTGGAGAAAGTTAAAAGTAGTACCCGTGAGGTGGGAAGGTTGTTAGGTGAGAGAGGCGTCATAGTAATTACTGGAGCATCTTCGGGGCTACCATATGAAGCAGCCAAAGCTGCAAAGATGAATGGAGCAGAGGTTTGGGGATTTTCTAAAGGCTTTGATCTAAAAACCCAAGAAGAACTTAATCCAGGGCTTGATTCCTCAATTTTTACAAAGCTTTTTTACATTCCTAGGGATTATGAATTTGCTCATGACCCTTTAGTTTGTATGAAATATAGGAACGTTACATCAACTGCAAACTGTGATGCTGGAATAATCATTTCTGGTAGGTGGGGAACTTTAAATGAGTTTACAAATTTATATGATTACGGTAAGGTAATTGGAGTATTAACTGACACAGGTGGGGTAGCAGATGAGCTTTTAAATTTAAGTAAAAAAATAAACAAGCCATCTAAGGCTAAAATTATTTTTAACTCTGATACAAAGGAGCTTGTGAATCAGTTAATTAGTGAATTAGAAAATAAAGTATGAATTTTCAGGCTAAATTAAATAACATGGTAGAGAAAAATAATTCCTTACTTTGTATTGGTTTAGATCCTGATTTAGAAAAACTCCCAAAACATTTATTAGAGAGAGATGATCCCATTTTTGAATTTAACAAAGCTATTATAGATTCTACTTTTGATTTAGTTTGTAGCTATAAACCAAATATTGCTTTCTATGAAGCTTATGGAATAGAAGGATTAACTTCTCTTAAAAAAACTCTAGAATATTTACAAGAAAAATACCCTATTATACCTATTATATTAGATGCCAAAAGAGGAGATATTGGAAATACTGCGAGTAGATATGCAAAAGCAGTTTTTGAATACTGGAGTGCAGATGGGGTAACTGTTTTTCCCAATGTAGGAAAAGACGGCCTAAAACCTTTTTTTGAATATGAAGACAAATTAATAATTATTCTTCTAAAAACTTCAAATCCAGATTCAGGAATTTTTCAAAATTTAGAAATTGATGGAAAGCCATACTACCTAAAAATGGCAGAAATTATAAAGCAGTGGAATCAAAAAAATTTAGGTTTGTTTGTGGGTGCAACTTATCCTAAAGAGTTAAAAGATGTAAGGGCAATTTTTCCAGATTCTATTTTTCTAACAGCAGGAGTTGGAGCACAAGGAGCTAAAACTGAAGAAGCAGTTAGAGCAGGTGTAGACAAAAAGGGAGATAATTTGATATGTAACAATTCAAGAGAGATAATTTATGCATCCTCAGGTGAAGATTTTGCCCAAAAGATAAGAGAAAAAGCGAAAGATATAAAAGATGAAATCAATAAATATCGCTAAAAATAATTTAACTAAGAAAGAAGAAAATTTAATTCTAGATCTATTTGATTCTGGAATGATTAAATTTGGAAACTTCAGATTTGTTCTGCATGAGAAACATCCTGAAGCTCCTCTTGCCCCATTTTATATTGATTTAAGGATGGTTAGGAGGTTTCCTAAGGTGAGAAAAAAAGTTGTAGCAGTTTACGGCGATTTAATTAAAGATTTAAAATATGATCTTTTAGCAGATGTTCCAACTTCTGCAACACCAATGGTTGCAATTTTATCTGACAGATTAGGTGTTCCACAAATTACCCCAAGATCTGATGCTAAAACTCACGGTGGTGGAGCAAAAATAGATGGGTTCCTAAAAGAGGATAAGGGGAAAACAGCAGTTTTAATAGATGATTTAATTACAAAAGCTGACTCTAAATTTGAGGCAATAAAAGTGTTAAAAGATTTTGGAATAAAAGTAAAAGATGTGGTGGTTTTAATTGATAGGCAGCAGGGAGGGGAAAAAGAGCTTGCCAAAAAAGGATTTAAGCTACACTTCGCATTTACACTGGGTAAAATGATGGACTTGTTTAGAAAAAAGGGACGGCTTTCGAAAGAAGCTTATAATGATGCAATGCAAAGATTGTATGCTATGAATAAATATCTTGGTGTGAAAAACTAATGCCAAAGATTGTTAGGCTCCCTGGTTTAGTTGACGTCCATGTTCATCTTCGTGAACCAGGGGCGATTCAAAAAGAAGATTTCGAAACTGGCACTAAAGCTGCAATAGTTGGTGGGTATACAACTGTTTTAGATATGCCCAATAACCCTGACTCAATTGTAACTCCTGAAAAACTTGAAGAAAAAATTAAGTTAGCTAAAGGAAGGATCTATTGTGATTTAGGTTTCCACCTCGGGGGTGGCAAGCTAAGTGTTCAATATTTTGATCAGCTTAAGAAAAAAGTTTGGGGCTTAAAGGTTTATATGAATCACACAACTGGGAATTTATTGATAGAAACTGATGAGGAACTAAATTTAATTTTCTCCAATTGGCCTAGGACAAAAGTTTTAATGGTGCATGCAGAGGGTCCGACCCTAAAAAAGGCGATTGATCTGGCTAAAAGATTCCGTAGCAGGCTGCATGTTTGCCATGTTTCACAAGCCTTAGAAATTGATCAAATTAAAAAAGCAGAAAAAGAAGGATTGAAAATAACCTGTGAAGTTTCTTGTCACCATCTCTTTTTGACTAAGGATGATCTGGTTAGGGTCGGACCCTTTGGGATTATGAAACCCCCACTTTCAAGCAAAAAAGATGTTGATTATATTTGGGAGAATCTTGATGTGATAGATATGGTTGCTTCAGACCATGCCCCACACACAAAGGAAGAAAAATTAAATAATAAACCCACTCCTTTTGGAGTTCCAGGTTTAGAAACAACTTTGCCTCTTTTATTGAATGCTGTAAATGAAGGACGCCTGAGTTTGGATCGTGTGATTGAATTAACTAGTACAAACCCCAGAAAAATATTTGGTTTAAGAAAGGGTGTAAAGCTAAAACACCCGGAGGGTGTAAACGAGTATGTTGAGGTAGATTTAGATGAGGAATGGGTGATTAAAAATGAATATATTATTTCTAAATCAGGATGGACACCTTTTGATGGAATGAAAGTAAAAGGAAGAGTAAAAAAAGTGGTTTTAAGAGGAAGAGAGGTTTTTGATGGAAGAAATATTTTTGGACCTTTTGGCAAAGTTATATATCCGATTTAACACTTAAACTTAAATTTTTAACACAAGATCTAAGGTTTAATCAAACAGTTACAATGGTATAATTTCAGACACAAACTTTTCTTATGTTTAAAGCTATTTTATTTGATGTTGATGGAACACTTTTGGATGCTAAAGATTTTACCTTAAGTGATTTTGCTGACTTGGTTAAATTAATTGACTAAAATGCTAAAGGCATTATTTGAAAACGCTAAATTATATCTAATTCTATTTGGGATTTCTCTTTTGATCTTTGTTGCTGATTTTTATAATTTAACAGAAGGATTTAAAGGGATAGTCCAATTTATTTCAACTCCTATCCAATATGGGGTCTACTCCACAGGGATAAAATTTGGAAGAGAGTTTGATTTTATTATTATTTCAAGAAACGCAGCAAAAGAAAATGATATTCTAAACACAAAAGTTTCTGAAATAGTTTCTGAAAATGCTGCTTTGAAAAAGAGGATAGTAGAACTGGAAGGAATGGTTGAACAAGAAGATTCTCTAAGCCCCCAAACCTTTAGTTTAGTTCCTGCCCGCCCAATTGGTTTAAATGAATCAAGGTATTTATTGATTGATAAAGGCTCGCTTGATGGGTTTAAAGTTAACCAACCAGTTCTTTATAAAGATAATTATATTGGAAAAATAATTTCTCTTGGCCCCAGACAATCTAGAGTTTTACTTCCCTCAGACCCAGAATCTAAAATAGCTGTTTTTGTCTCAAGTGAGGAGGGTAGAGCAAAAGGAGTGCTTATTGGACAATTTGGGTCTGAAGCTATTATAGATAAAATACTCCATGACGAGCCAATAAAGATAGGAGATATAGTTTACTCAGAAGGCACAGAAGCCTCTCCAAGAGGTTTGGTTTTAGGTAAAGTTACCGAGGTAATGGAGCAGTCAAATGAAGTTTTTAAGAAGGCAAAGGTAGACCCCATTATTGATATAACTAACCTCGATATTGTTTTTATCTCAACAAATTAAATGAGAATTTTTATTTTTGGGTTAATTTTAGCTTTACTTTTACAAACCACCTTACTTCCATTAAATCTTTGTTTAATGTTAATTTTTGTAAGAAGCTTGATAACAGTTCAAAAATCAACACTCTATATAGGTTTAATTTTTGGAGTACTTCTTGGGGTTTTATCAAATGTTAATATGGGTTTTTATCCTATGATAATTCTTTTATCTGTTAAATTAATTGAGATCTTTAAAGAATCGCCCTTATATAACAATATAATTTTCTTTTTACCTATTTTATTTATCATATATTTAATAACTTCTTTGCTTTCAAGTTTAATATTGGATTTAAGTTTTAGCTTCATGCAGGTTATTTTTGAAACTTTTATCTCTATTCCATTTTATTTTCTTATTAAATTTTGGGAAGAAAGATTTATAGTACATCCACAAGTTAAACTAAAATTTAAAAATTAAAAATATGCAAAAAAAATCCAGAAAAAAATTTGGAAAAGCTTTTCCAGACACTCTTTCTAGATTTTCCAGAAAAACAAACCATTTTAAAGGTAATACAGAATCTTTTTCATGGAGTGAGTCTTTAATCCTTGGAGGAAGGATTATAAAAAATGAACCTAATATTAGCATTTTAAGGCTTTTTATTTTTTTATTTTTTATCTTTTTAAGTTTTCTAATATTAATTTTGCGACTTTTTCATCTGCAGGTAGCAGAAGGGGCAGCGAGTCGGAACTTAGCTGATTCAAATAGGATTAAAATTAGATCAATACATGCTCCAAGAGGTGTTATTTATGATAGAAACCAAAAACTTCTTGTTGCAAACGAACCCGGTTTTAGACTTTTGGAAAAAAGAAACGGGAAAAGCGCCAGTTATTTAACTCGAGACCAAGCACTGGATTTGGAAGTGTCAGGGGATCCTCGATTTAAAGATTTGGAAATTGATAGCCTAAGGTCCTACCCATATAGTGAAGTTTTTGCACACGTTTTAGGATACGTGAGCGAAATTACACGGGAAGAGTTAAAAGAAGAAAAATTTAAGAACTATTCAGTTGGGGACAGGATCGGAAGAATTGGAGTTGAACAAACTTATGAAGAGATCTTAAAAGGTGAGGATGGGGGTCAAGTAATTGAAATTGATGCAGCTGGAAAAGACTTAAGAGTTTTAAGAGAATCCCCCCCAATTCCAGGACAAAACTTAATTTTAACAATTGATAAAGATTTACAAGATTTAGTTTATAAAAGATTAGAAGAGGCGGTTAAAAAATCAGGTAGTTGTTGCGGGGCAGCTTTAGTGCAGGAGGTAAATACAGGGGAGGTTTTAGCAATAGTTTCATATCCCTCATTTAACCCAGAGTCTGTTGAAGATTATCTAGACTCGCCTGGCTACCCATTTATAAATAGAGTAATTTCTGGAATTTACCCACCTGGATCTATTTTTAAAATAGTATCAGCTGCCTCAGGACTTCTTTCTAAAAAAATAAATCCGCAAACTTTATTTGAAGACACAGGTGTAATTAATATTGGACCATTTAAGTTCACAAATTGGTATTTTAACCAATATGGTAGGACGGAAGGAATGGTTGATATGGTAAAAGCTATAAAACGCTCAAATGATATTTATTTTTATAGACTTGGGCAAATTGTTGGAGAAAAGCTTATTAAAGAAACTGCCCAAAAATTTGGATTTGGGAAAAAAACAGGGATAGATCTTCCGGGGGAACTTTTTGGGGTTATCCCAGACAACGATTGGAAGATAAAAAATATAGGAGATGTTTGGTATCCTGGAGATACCTTGCATATGTCAATTGGACAAGGGTTTGTATTAACAACACCAATGCAGATAAATAATATGATGGCCTCTGTTGCAAATGGAGGAAGTCTTTATACACCAAGGATCATACATAAAATAACCTCATCTAACGGGGAGGTTATTAAGGAATTTTCACCTGAGAAAAAAATTATAGAGGGGTTAACAAAGCAAGATTTAGATGTTATTAAAAAAGGCTTAGAAGAAGTTCCGCTAACCGGAGGGACAGCATGGCCTCTTTTCCCATTCCCAATTAAAACTGCGGGAAAAACTGGTACTGCTGAGTTTGGAACAAACAAAACCCATGCTTGGTATTCAGGTTATGCCCCTGCAGATAACCCTCAAATTGCAGTAACTGTTTTAGTAGAAGGAGGTGGGGAAGGGTCATCTGTGGCAGCTCCTGTTTTTAAGGAAATTTTCAGGTGGTATTTATCTAATGATAAAACTAATTTAATAAAAGATATTTATCAAATAGCTACTCAGTCTGCACAAACCTTAGGAGAATAATTATGGAGAATGATACTTTTCTTTTAGCTCTAAACTCAATAGAAGGTTTAGGTCCTATTAGACTCAAAAAAATTTTAGATTATTTTAAGGACCCAAAATTAGCCTGGACAGCTCCAATTTTAGAACTTAGAAATTTAGGAATTCCTGAGACAGTTTTAGAAAAAATAGAATATGCTAAAAAGACTCTAAACCCTTTTGAATATTTAGAATCTATTAAATCTCTTGGAATTAAATTTTTTACTATTTTTGATGAAAGTTAGCCTGACATTTTAAAAGAAATTTATGACCCCCCTGTTGTTTTATATTACTTTGGAAAGAATCTGGGGATTCTAAAAGAAGACTGTATTGCTATAGTTGGTACAAGAAAAATGACAGGATATGGAAAGCTGGTTACAGAGGATTTTGCAAGTAAACTCTCAAATGCTGGGTTTGTAATAGTTTCTGGATTAGCAAGAGGAGTTGACACAAGTGCTCATATAGCAACTTTAAATGCAGGAGGAAAAACTGTAGCAATCTTAGGAGGAGGATTAAAAAATATTTTTCCTCCGGAAAATACTTCACTCGCAGAAAAAATTGCTGCTTCAGGCGGTTTAGTGATTAGTGAATTCCCACCTGAATATCCTTCCCTTCCTGGAAATTTTCCTGCAAGAAACAGAGTAATTTCTGGATTATCTAAAGCTGTTTTAGTTACTGAGGCAGCTTCAGATTCTGGATCATTAATCACAGCAAGATTAGCTTTAGAACAAGGAAGAGGGGTTTATGCAGTCCCAGGGCCTATTACATCAGGATTATCAAAAGGCCCCTCAGATTTAATTAAAGAAGGAGGGATGTTAGTAGATAGTGTTGAGGATATACTTAATGATTTGGGTAAAGATCCATTATTGATGAAATCTGCAGTTGGTCTTGAGCTCAGTGATATTGAGAAACAGATTTTGGAGGAAATTGAAACTGAGGCAAAACACATTGATGAAATCTGCAGAAATTTGGATAAGCCTGCATCTTTAATTTCAGGAAGTTTAATAAAAATGGAAATTTTAGGTATAGTTAAGGGACTAGGTGGAGGGATTTATGTTAAGGGGTAGTTGAAAGTTAAATTTAGGAGTGAGAAAATTGGAGTATGGATTTTAAATTAAAACTTTTTTTGGGATTTTTTGCTTTGATTTTGGCTATAACTTTAATAATACTTTGGTTAAACACGCAAAAAAAAGAATACCAGCCTGGGATATCCGCGGAATTTGACCAGGCTGTAAATCAGGCGCAGCTTGTTTATAGACAAAGTGCAAAAAGAGGAGATAATTTATCCTCAGGTCCCTGTTTAACTAATGCACTGCTTCCGGGTTGGGTTGTCGATATTGCACACAGCCCAAGAACTCCTGAGGATGATTTACCAGCAAACCAGTGCAGAGCATATCTTGAGGGGACTGCAAAACATTTTGTCGAACTAGATATTGATGGTAATGTAATAAGGGTTCGTTGAAATTATGTCCCTGCCCTTAGATTTTTTTAACTTCTGGTATCCAAAGTCTTTTAAAACATTTTTGCGTCTTTGGCACAATTTAATTTTACTCATTGAAGAAGACTTAGCTGTATCTTTGATGTGGAGACTTCTTTTTACTCCACTATTTCATGACTCATCAATAGTAGGGAGGGTTTTAAGTTTTATTTTTAGGATAATTAGGATTCTAATAGGATTAGGTGGATATTTTATCGCAACATTTTTTACTTTTTTGATTGCTCTTTTTTGGTTTGCTCTTCCAGTTTTAATTTTTACCCCGGTATCTAACGAGTTATTTTTGCTTGTTAGAATTATTTTTGTTTTAGGAGTTGTTTTGTTTCTCTTTGAGAGAAGTAAACCGAAGCGACCTTCCCATTTAAACAGTGTTGAAAAGATATGGAAAATAACTCATCTAAAACAGTCACAAATTACAATCCCTAATCTTTTAGAAATGAATGAAATTAAAGATTATTTATTTAGTCTGGAGCTAAATCCTTTATTTTTTAAAAATGAACAAATTTCTTTAAATGAAGGGGTTTTAGAGACTGCACTTAATTTAGGTAAAAAATACCACGCCTTGGAGTTAACCTCATCTTATTTTTTTGTAAGTTTAATTTTGCATATCTCTTTAATTGAAACAAAACTTCTTAAAGTTAATTTAACTCCAGAGGATTTAGAAGAAGCCTTAAGTTTTTTGCAGTATCAAAAGAACAAAAAAAGGAGAGTTTATATTTGGGACGGCGATTTTGCTATATCACACCTCCGAGGTGTAAATAGAGGCTGGCTGGGAGCGCCAACTCCTGCTTTGGATAATGTATCAGAAGATTTAACAAGGTTAGCAGGAAAAGTTAAATCACCTGAATTTATTGGAAGAGAAAAAGGGGTTTCAGAGGTCGTCAATATTTTATCTCAAGATAGCAACCAAAATGTAATTATTGTAGGTCCGGCTGGTGCAGGTAAAACTTCGCTTGTAAAATATTTAGCCAAAAAAATAATGGCAGGAGATGCGCCTTCAAGTTTGGCCACTAAAAGATTAGTGAGTCTGGAGATTTCAAAACTTTTATCAGGTGTAAAAACAGAAGGTGAGTTGGCTGAAAAAATCAAAAATGTTTTTGAGGAAGTAAAATTTTTGGGCAATATAATTATTTTTGTAGATGAGATACAAAACTTAAGTTTAGGGGATGCGGGAAGTCAGTTTAATCTGAATGCTTTAATGCTTCCACACCTTGAATCAGATGAATTTCAATTTATAGCTACAACAGAAGGAGAAAATTATGCAAAAATTATTGAAAAAAGCCCTGCTTTTGCAAGAGTTTTTACTAAAGTAGAACTTCCCCCTGCTACAACTGATGAAACTTTAAAAATTATAGAAGAATATGCTTGCTCCTGGGTCTTGCAAACAAAATCAAAAGTTACTTTTATAGCAATTAAAGAAATTATAGAGTTTGCAAGCCACTATATTCATGATCGAGTATTACCTGATAGTGCGATTTCTCTTTTTACAGAATCTAAGGCGTTGGTAAAAAATGGTGTATTGGATTCCAAAGTAGTAAAAGAAGTTTTTTCAAGAAGAGTTAATGTTCCAATAGAAAGTTTAGGCAATGTGCAAAAAGAGGAACTACTTCATCTGGAAAATAAAATTCATGAAAGATTGATTGATCAAGAAGAGGCAGTAAAACAAGTTGCAGACACATTGAGGCGAGCTGCGACAGCTTTGAAAGATGAAAAAAGGCCAATTGGATCATTTTTATTTGTTGGACCAACAGGAGTTGGGAAAACAGAACTAGCAAAAACTTTAGCAGAAGTATATTTTAAAAACCGCGGGGCATATATCAGATTTGATATGTCAGAGTATCAAAATACAGATGCAGTAAATAGACTAATTGGTTCTGGCGATAATCCTGGAGAGTTAACTGAAAGCATAAAAAACAAACCTTACTGCCTAATACTTTTAGATGAGTTTGAGAAAGCAAATAAAGATATTCTAAATTTATTTTTACAGGTTTTAGAAGATGGAAGATTAACTGATAGTAGTGGGAAGTTAATAGACTTCACAAATACTATTATTATAGCTACCTCAAACGTTGCTTCCTTAACTATAGCTAAAGCACTAAAAGAGGGTCGGACCCTAAATCAGATACAAGGGGGGGTAAAAGATGAGTTGCTTGAGGAGTTTAAGCCAGAGCTGGTAAATAGGTTTGATGACGTTGTTATTTTTAAGCCGCTTTCTCAGGAGGACTTGGGAAAAATTGTGATACTTAAATTAAATGATCTGAAAAATCATCTAAAAGAAAAAGGGTATTTAGTGGAGTTTGATCAGTTACTGGTTAATGAATTAGCTAAAGCGGGTTTTGATCCAGTTTTAGGAGCTAGGCCTTTAAGGCGTTTAATCCAGGATACAATTGAAGCTAATTTATCAAGAATGATTTTAGAAAATAAATTAAATAAAGGGGAACTATTAAAAATAAATACTGAATATTTAGTAACTTCCTGATGTGTCTAGCTATCCCACACCGGGTGTGGAGTACTCTATAAATTGTTAAAAAGAAAAGGTGTAAAGCTATTTCACCCTCCGGGTGTAAGGTTAGCTGGGTGTAAGGTTAGACTTGACAAGGCCAGTACAATATCTGAAAGTGATACGAAGTGTCATCCTGAGGGCAAAGCCCGAAGGATCTATTGATTAATTGTTGGATTCTTCGTTATGCTCAGAATGACAATAAGATTTTATGAATAATCTTGTAATAGTAGAGAGCCCTACCAAGGCCCGTACACTAGCACGTTTTTTAGGTAATAAATATCAAATTGAAGCCTCTATGGGTCACGTTCGTGACCTTCCTAAGGCAAAGCTGGGTATAGATGTAGAAAAGGATTTTGAGCCTGAATATATTATTCCCAGAGATAAGAAAAAAAGAGCTAATGAGTTAAAAAAACTGGCTGAAAAAGCTAAAGAGCTCTGGCTTGCTACAGATCCTGATAGAGAAGGTGAGGCAATTGCTTGGCACTTAAAAGAGTTGCTTCGCAACTCAAATGTCAAAACTCAAATGTCAAAACTCAAAATTAATGACATAAAGCGAGTTGTTTTTCATGAGATTACAGAAGAAGCTATAAAAGAAGCTTTTAAAAACCCAAGAGAAATTAATATGGAGCTTGTTGATGCACAACAAGCCAGAAGAGTTTTAGATAGATTAGTAGGTTATAAACTTTCCCCACTTCTTTGGAGAAAAATTAAAAGCGGGTTATCTGCAGGAAGGGTGCAATCAGTAGCACTGCGACTGATCGTAGAAAGAGAAAGGGAAATTAAAGAATTCAAGCCAGTTGAGTATTGGATTATAGAGGTGGAAGTTGAAAACCAAAAAAAAGAGAAATTTTTTGTAAAACTAATAGAGCAAAATGGGAAGAAAATAGAAATTGGTACTAAAGATCAGGCTGAAAAAATTGTTGATCAGCTAAAAAATGCGGAGTACAGCGTTTCTGATGTAACCACTAAAGAAATTCGCCGCTACCCTTCTCCTCCATTTATTACCTCAACTCTCCAGCAAAATGCAGGCAATAAATTGGGCTTCACTGCTAAAAAAACAATGATGCTCGCTCAAAATTTATATGAACAGGGACTCATTACTTATATAAGAACTGATTCATTTAATTTAGCGCCCAGTGCTTTAAATGCAATAAGAAACTATATCCAAAATATTATTGGCAAATCTTATTTGCCAAATACGCCACGCGTATATAAATCTAAATCCAAAAATGCCCAGGAAGCACATGAGGCTATTAGGCCCACCAAGATAGGAGTGAGGAGTGAGGAGATAGGAGGAGCAGGACTCACAAGAGACCATGCTAGACTATATGATTTAATCTGGAAAAGGGCTGTAGCTTCCCAAATGAATGAGGCGCTTTTAGATCAAACCACGATAGATGTAAATGCTTCTGACTACTTACTTCGTGCTACTGGTTCTATTTTAAAATTTGACGGATGGCTTAAATTGTATGGAGTTAAGAGTATGGAGTATGGAGTTAAGAACGAAGACGAAGACAGTCAAGACACAAAAAATCAAATCCTCCCTGAACTTAAAAAAGATGAAGATTTGAAATTGCTTGGAATTTTGCCCACTCAACACTTTACCGAGCCTCCCCCAAGGTATTCTGAAGCCTCTTTAATTAAAAAATTAGAAGAATTAGAAATTGGTAGACCAAGCACTTATGCGCCGATTTTATCTACTATAGTTGAGCGCTTCTATATAGAGAGAAAAGAAAGAAGGCTTTTTCCAACCCCTTTAGGTATGGCTGTTGTGGATTTTTTGCTTAAATATTTTCCTGATGTTTTTGATTATAAGTTTACAGCAAAGCTAGAGGATGAGCTTGATGAAATTTCAAGAGGCGAGCGCAAATGGAGGGAAACTATTGGTGAGTTTTATAATCCCTTTGAGAAAACCTTGGAAAAAACAGAAGACTCTGCGGAAAGAGTGAAACTTGAAGTTGAGATAACAGATAAAATTTGTCCTGTTTGTGGGAAAAATTTAGTTGTAAGAATGGGCAAGTTTGGTAAATTTTTAGCTTGTTCAGGATTTCCTGAGTGTAAACACACAGAAGCGCTAGAAGAGAAAATAAATGCAAAATGCCCTGATGATGGTGGGGACATTGTTGTTAGAAGAACTAAAAAAGGAAGAATTTTTTATGGCTGCAGCAATTACCCTAAGTGTAAATATGCTTCTTGGGTTAAACCAAAAAGTTAGTAGCTTGATCCCTTCCCCCCATAATACTTACTACTTGATACATAATACATTTTTTGTTATTATATTGAGGGCCTTAAAAAAAGTATTTAGCTTTTTTGGAAAGGCTATTTCTTTTTATTAGGCATTGCAGCCAAAAAAGCTACCCCCAAGAATTGTCTCGATATGAAATATATATTTGTGTCAGGTGGGGTTATATCAGGAATAGGAAAAGGAATTACAACCGCATCGCTAGCTCTCCTTCTTAAATCCGCGGGTTATAAAGTTGCCCCCTTAAAAATTGACCCATATTTAAATGTTGATGCAGGCACAATGAATCCTATGCAGCACGGAGAAGTGTTTGTCTTGGATGATGGTTCAGAAACAGATCAGGATTTAGGCCACTATGAAAGGTTTCTTAATGAGAGCTTAAACAAGCACAATTTTACAACCTCTGGTCAGGTTTATTTATCAGTTATAGAGCGCGAGCGAGCTTTGGAATATGATGGAGATTGTGTTGAAGCTGTACCACATATTCCTGAAGAAATAATTAAAAGAGTAAACGGCGCTGGAAGAAGCAAAGATGCTGATGTTGTGATAATAGAGATAGGAGGAACTGTTGGAGAGTTGCAAAATGTCTTTATTTTTGAAGCTAATAGAATTTTAAAGCTTAAAAAGCCAGAAGATGTTTTACATATTCATGTAAGCTATTTACCTATCCCCCCATCTTTAGGTGAGATGAAAAGCAAACCTGCACAGATGTCTGTAAGAGAACTAAATTCCATGGGTATAATTCCTGATTTTTTAGTAGCAAGATCTGGAAAACCTCTAGATTTGGAAAGAAGGAAAAAATTATCACTCCACGCTTCCCTTGAGCCTGATGATATTATTTCTGCTCCTGACCTGCATAGCATTTATGAGGTTCCTTTAGCTTTTGAAGAACAAGGTTTTAAGGATAGGATTTTAAAGAAATTAGGTTTAAAAAAAGCTGATAGAGATTTAAGTCAGTGGAGTGAATTTGTCAAAAAAGTAAATTCTGCCAAAGGAAAAGTTAAAATAGGAATTGTTGGGAAATACTTCTCAATTGGGGACTTTACCCTTTCTGATTCATATATTTCTGTAATTGAAGCTATTAAACACGCAAGTTTTACCTTAGGTTTTAAGCCAGAAATTGATTGGATTGATGCAGGAAAGCTACTTTCTGATCCAAGCCAGCTAAAAAAATATGATGGAGTAATAGTTCCAGGAGGGTTTGGAGCAAGAGATGTTGAGGGAAAAATTGAGGCTATACGCTACGTTCGCGAGAATAAAATACCCTACTTAGGCCTGTGTTATGGGATGCAGCTAGCCACAGTTGAGTTTGCAAGAAATGTGCTAAATATGCCAAAGGCCCACACAGCAGAGGTTGTTGAGAATCCTGATGATCCAATAATAGACGTAATGTCAGATCAGGAAAAAAAGCTATTAAATAGAGAATATGGTGGAACTATGAGGCTGGGAGCTTGGGAAGCTGTCCTAAAAAAAGGCACTCTAGCTTATAAATTATATCTTGATTCATCACTCATTACTCCTCACTCATCGCTCATCTCTGAGCGCCATCGTCATAGATATGAATTTAATAATAAGTATAGAGAAGTTTTTGAGAAGGCTGGATTTATAATTTCAGCCACAACTCCAGATAAAAAATTAGTGGAAATAATGGAACTAGATAAAAAATTACACCCATTTTTTATAGGATCTCAATTCCATCCAGAATTAAAATCCCGCCCACTTAACCCTCACCCAATGTTTTTAGGCTTCATAGAAGCAGCAAGTAAAAATTAATTAGTTTTGGAGTAATGTTGGGTGATCTTCAGTATTTGTGTCAGGTGTGCTTAAGGTTAATTTTCCAGATAAATCATCAAGGTCTGTTTGGTCAGGTTCATCGGTTACTATTGTAACCTCTTCATCCCCATAAGTTTTTGTTTCTCTCAAAACTTGATTTGGGAAAAAATCATATCTTTGGGTAACTCTACCATCTATGGAATTTCTGTTAGTTAATACCATAAGTAAAGGTCGTGGTTCAGGAACCATTCTTAATTGTTCCCCAGTTTTAAGAATAATCCAGTTTCCATCAGGTAATCTTCTAATAGAATAAGAATTATTGCCAAGAATTTGCTCTGCAAATGTTAATAATTCACTTGGTTGGGCTGACCTTGTTTCTGGTTCCTGAACAGGAGTAGATGCTCCTAACACTTCGCGCATAGTACAAATAATAATACTATATACAAAACTGAAAAAGCAATAACACCTGGAGGGTGATTTAGCTTCACACCTTTTCTCAAAATATGTAGTCAATACTTATCACAAAATAAAGCGATCGTTTAAATTTGTGATAAGTTTAATTACGCTCCAATCCCGGATTGTCAAGGTAAATCCAAACCGGGATTGGAAGTTCAGTGTA